>CAYQRJ010000030.1:0-7675 GCA_964419855.1 uncultured Crocinitomix sp. | reverse complement strand
ATTAATAAATCAATATTTTTTTTGTGAATTTTATTTCGCTATCAATTGACATCAATAAGACCTTGTTTTTATACTCGCTAGGAATATTAAAAGTTTTTTCACTATATAAGTCAGAATCAAGTAAAATGTCTTTAGTAATATTTTTTCCATTTATATCATAAAACACAACTGAAAAAGGAGTGTTGTTTTTTAAGAATAATTGGCTTGTCAATTGATTGTAATAAAAAGTGAAATTTTCTTTATCATTATTTGTTAAACCACTAGCAGGTCCATAAATAATATGTTGGCTTTTATAAATTTTGTCTCCAGCAGTTGTATTGGAATTATTAGAAATATTAAAACAATAATAAATAAAAAGATTCCCTCTATCTACAGACGGGGATGTCCATTGAAAAGTAAAAGTGTGTTGATTTAAAGAGCTGTTATGACTAATGTATTCTTTACCTGATGCGGTGGTAACAGAGGAATTGTTTCCTGCTGTAAAAGTCCCAACTCCTAATCCGTAAATATCCAAGATGGTAAGTTCAAAACCATTTTTTATGTTAGAAGAATCAACGGATAATTCAATAGTATAAGTTTGATTAACTTCATAATTATTACCACCAGAAAAACTAAGGTTAATAATATTGTTTGGGGACATTATATTGCCTGTATGACATTCAGTGCAATCATTTTCACCAGGTGCTCCTGTATGAAAAATTGGTGGATTGACACTGTACGTTATATTGTCTTGTTTTGGATGGATATGTGTGTTTTTATTTATTAGCTTGTTAGACGTAAAAGCAATTAAAAAAGTGGTTAATAATAGAGTGTATAACAGTTTGTTTATCATTATAGTATTACAATTTTATACCTTGTAGAAGTAAAATCATTAAATAAAACTAAATAATAAACACCTGGTGCTAAAGTTTTACCATGAATTATTTCTTGAGTTTCATATAATGCAATAGGTGTGGTATTAATAACAATTTTTCCAACAGCGTTAAGTAATTTATAATTTACTTTTTTTGTGCAAGACTTGGTTAATTTAACAAAAAGTTGATTTGCAGATACAGGGTTGGGGTTGTATTCTGCTATAATACATATTGTTTCATCATCATCAACGGGTTCAGCTTCTATTTTTAATTCTGAAAACCCTGCACAATTTCCTGTGCCATAAGTTGATTTTACAGTAATCAAAATATATCGAGCCTTTACATCTTTAAAGTCAAATATATCTTTTACCCCTTCATAAGAAGTTTTACCTGTAGCCTGAGGTACTATCACTTCTCCTGCTTCAAACCATTCTATTCCATCTTGAGAATAATCAATAACAATTTCATTTATACCATCATCTAAAACTCGTGGAGCATTTAAGTTCCATAGTTGCATTTTTCCTAATTGATAGGTTTGCCCTAAATTGTATTTAATCCAATGAGATTTTTCTCTTGCAGGATTGGGATTTGTTTTTTTATTACAAGATATCCAGCCATCAAACCAAGTAGTATTGTGCATTTCTATATTACACTGAGAAATTCCTTTAAAACTAAGAATTAAAACTATTATAAAAAATATTTTTTTCATGTTATAAATTTTAAATTACATTGTCATAAACCCTAAGGGTGGATTTACAGTTGATATTGTTGCTATATTATGAAAGTTAGCTAAATTCGGAAAAATTGTTGTCAAATCACTTGGGTCAACTCCATACCAAAGGGCTAATTCTGAAAAAAGGCTATCTGTTGCAGTTGTAGGAATAATTTGTCCTCTAGGGTTAATAAATAAAGAGCTATTGGCAGCTAAGGTAGGGTAAGTACCATACAGTTGACCTCCAATTACACTTCCTCCCATAACTATTGAGTGTCCGCCCCAAGCATGGTCGCTTCCATCACCGTTTGAGGTTAGAGTTCTACCAAATTCAGACGAAACTAAAGTAGTTACATCATTAAAAGCCCCAAGTTCATTTAAAACATTTTTAAATTCATTAAGCGCATTATTAACTACAGTTAATTTATCAGCTTGATCAATTAATAAATTATCGTGATGATCCCATCCACCATAATTAATGAAAAAGATTTGTCTTTCAAAATTCAAATTGCTTCTAACTGCTATAGTTTTAGCAACCATTTCTAGTTGTTCAGATAAATTATTGGTTGAAAAACTGGTTGCAAAAGGCGCTAAGTTATCTATTTCTTGTTTTAATAAATTAGAAGCCTCTATGGATTCGTTGTATGTATCTGCATAAGTTTTTTTATAAGGGTCTTGATAATTGTAATTCATCACACTGTCTATTAATGCGGATCTCACTGGATGTGTACCATAAGTTAAACCATATCCATAAGGTAATTTTGGTCCTGAAGAACTCATGGTGTATGGTGTTGTTAAATTTCCATTTTGAAAAATATTTGAACCAGACATTGATATATTCATAGAGATATTATTGTTTACATTGGTTGACCCAATTAAATCAGCTATTTTACCTCCCCAACCTTTATTCGTTCTTACTGCTGGATTAGCTGTTTGCCAATGGTTGGTCTGGTCTAAGTGAGAAAACAAACCTAAAGGCAATTGGGCTGTTCCATTTTGAAAATCTGCCAATGTTACTGGTTCTATCATTGAACCAACATTTGTTATAAAAGCTAAATCTCCTGCATTATAAATAGAATGTACATCTGTTAAAGAAGGATGCAGTCCAAAATTATTTGAATTAATTCCTAAAAGTGAATTTTGTGCAATGGCTAAATTTCCTCTTACAGAAGAATATTCATTATATTCAGTTGTTGATTTTGGGGTTAGCATATTAAAAGCATCACATCCCCCACCTAAAAATATATATACCATTGCCTTGTAATTTCCAAAACCATTATAAGGTGGTGGTGGCATTAATAAAGAATTGATAGCTTTTAGTTTAACCATTGAGGAAGCTTGAGTTGTTACACCAAGGGCAGCCAAACTAGCCACTTTTATAAAATCTCTTCTAGATTTTTTATTTAATTTTTCCATAGTTTAATTATTTTAGTATAACGTAATCAGGGCTTAACATGATTAAATACAGTGCTATCTTTAATTTCTCCTCATTAAATGTACTTGGTGAATAAATGATTAATTCATTTTTTAAGAAGTTTTTAGTTTCGTTAGTGAGTTGACCATTACAAAAATACAGGTTCAATTCATCTAGTAAGGCATCAATATCTTTACTTCTTTCGTCTAATGAGGTTAAATCTGTTTTTTGATATTGAGGTTGATATAAATTTAGATATAAGGGATTAGCATCAATATCTGATGTAGAAGAGTAAAAAATCCATTCACTTTCAACCCAGTTATATATTAAATTAGCATATTCAACAGATGTTCTAGTTGTGTGAATTTCAAATTCTGGTCCAACTAAGTTCTGGTTGGCTAATTCACCATTAGGCGTGTATCCAGGAGAGAAAAAATTAAATACAGTTGGTGCAAATAATGGGAATTGGTCAGTTTTACCTAAAAAATAATAGTAATTATTCCAATATCTCTTTCCTAATATAAAATCACCCCCAAAAAAACGGGCAAATTGAGTGTATCTTAAAATAGGTTCTCTTAATTTTCCTTGTTCACTATGGTTTATCCATTCGCAATCTCTAGCTTCAGGATGTAGTAAAATGGCTTTTAATACTGCTTTTAAATCTCCTCTAATTCCGTCACCATTATCGTTAAAAACTGTAGCTACATCATTTATATAGCTTGGTGTAGGGTTAGACTTTACAAAGTGTTGAATTAATCGTGTACATACAAATGGAGCAACGTTTGGATGATTAAATAAATGATCTAATGCTTGTTCAAAATCTTCCATTCCTGTTTGCCCTGCTGGTATAACATAATCATCAATGATTACTTTATCTCCAGGTTCGTGATAATCGTCATACATTTTCATTGGTACAGTATAATCAAAATAATATTGATTATTATAACCAAAATATAAGGTAGCTGATGTGTCTTTTGTTGCTCCAACTCCAAAACCAGTAAAAACTTTTGCCATTTCTTTAATATGTGAATTATTATAGGTTGGAATTGGAGTTCCCCCTCCCATTAAACTCCCATCATTATTAAGTTTGTATAGTCCAACTGAAAATAATTGCATAATTTCTCTAGCATAATTTTCATCAGGAAATTTATTTAAAACAGTATCTGACTTTGGATTGTTTAAATGACTTAAATATAACCCCATAGTAGGAGATAATGATACGTCACGTAATAAATCTTTATAGTTTCCAAAAGCATTTTTTAATAGAATATCATAATAATCTGCAACTCTAATGGCATAGCCAGATGATTTTAAAGAAACAACTAAAATTTCACTTAAAGCATAAGCCATTCTTTGTCTTAATTGATCTTTTGCATTTATTGCATTGTTCCACCAAGCGTAGCCTACATGATGAGGTGTAGGATATAATTGATATCCAGTAGAATCTCCATTGTGTGTTGTTACCCAATTCTGTAAACCTAATTCGTAAAATAATTGAGTAGAATCAGAAATGTAGGTGGCGGGTAATTCAAATTGTTCATCAATCCATTTTTCTATCCCTTTTTCAACTAAATTATCAACTTCTTCTCGTGTACCTCCAAAAGTTGCTTGAGACAAAAATCTTGTAGCTTCTATTTTTTTTCCATCTAACCCTGAGCCATTAATTGTATTAACACCTTTAGCCCAAAATAAACCTGGGTACAATTGGTAGTCATCACTAGTTGTTACTGTAATATTATTGGCGTTTCCTGCTCCAATATAATTTTGACCAAGTAAATAATTGAACAAGAGTAAAAAACTTAATAGACTAAATATTTTTATATGCATAGCAATAATTTTTTTAAATATATGAAAATAAAAGATACCAACCAAAGTAAAAATGATATTATTTATTTTTTACATTCATTAAACGTTTTAGGACTATTACTGTTACTTTAGCCTTCCAATAATACAAATATTAACTAACTGATACTTAACTATTTTTTTTAATTTTACAAGAATATGAGAATAAATAATTTTTTAGTTTTCATCATTTTTGTTGTGATGTTTAGTTGTCAGAATTCTTCTGTTGATGTTAAAAAAGAAGAGATACTAGCACCTAAAAGGTGTGTGATTTCGGGTTATGTTAATCAAAATTATAACACTGTCTATTTGCAGCAACTCATTGATGGTGAAAGTGTAATTATTGATTCTGTTAATATAATTAATGGGAGTTTTATTTTTAACCCAATTGATTTAACGCCTCAAATTCTTAAAATCACATTTGACAATAGTCAATCAATAGCTATTTTTGTTGAAAATGACAGTGTACAACTAGATGTTTTAGGTATAGATGATGATAGTATAGCAGTAAAAGGAACAAATATTCACCAAGAATGGGTTGAATTTAATACTTTACTAACCCCTTTTGATATTCAGTTGGATTCTTTAATTGATTTATTTAATAAAGCATCTGAACTTAAAGATGAAGTGTTAATTAAGCAATATATAGAGGAGTATGATAAGGTAGATTCAATTAAAACGGAGGTAATTAATAATTATATAACTGAACATCCTAAATCTTATTTATCTCCTTACTTAGTTATTAAATATCTAGCTTTTACAACAAATATTGAAGAGTTAGAAGATTTAAAAAATAGATTAGACAAAAGTGTACAAAACTCTGTTTATGTCAATTTACTAAACCATAAAATAGATAGGTTGAAAAAAACAGCAATAGGTCAAGTTATACCTGAATTTGAATTGCCTGACACTGCTGGTAATATGATAAACATTAGGCAATTTAAAGGTTATTATGTTTTAATAGATTTTTGGGCGTCTTGGTGTGGACAGTGTAGGGCAGAAAACCCAAATGTTGTTAAAGCGTATCATCAATTTAAAAATGATGGATTTACCGTTGTAGGTGTATCTTTAGATGAAAGTAAATTGGAATGGTTAAAAGCCATTAAAAATGATGCGTTAACTTGGACCCAAATCAGTGATTTAAAAGGGTGGGGTAATAGTGTGGCTAAAGATTTTTCAATTTCAAGCATTCCTGCATCAATATTAATTGACCCTGACCAAGTGATTATTGCTAAAAATTTAAGAGGAGGTGACTTGATAGAAGAATTATCAAAATATTTAAGAAAATAATTGCGGCAAGCAAAAAAATAAACAAATCATTAAAAGAATTTAGGAGTATAAATTTGTTTAGAACGCTATTAGTTTGAATATAAATAAGGGACATAAAAAATTGAAAGTTACTCATTTCAAAATCTTCAGCTATTTAACCGCAAAAATTCATGGAATTAGCTTTGTTTAGATGCGAAATTTTAAAATCCGCAGGAATACCTTAGTATTTCAAGGGTTTAGAAATATAGCAGATGAATAAAGATAATTTCAAACTCCCTCAAATTTGGGTGTTATTAAAAGGTATAACAACCGATTTAATCAATTGATTTGCAACATTTAACTAAACAACAATAATGTAGTGGTGAATTTTGCGGGTTAATTATCAGCTATTATTCAAAATAGATTACTTTTGCAGTTCAATGTCAAATCAAAATCAATATAAAGTAATTGTTAAATCAACTGAGGGATTTTATAAAGAAAAAGGTTCTAAGTTTTTTGCTCATGCTATTCCTTGTAATAATGAAGCTGATGCAAAAACACACATTAATGAATTTAGGAAAAGAAATCCCAATGCCTGTCACGTTTGTTTTGCTTGGCGTTTTGGTAAAGATAAAACAAAATATGTTGACCGTTTTTCTGATGATGGCGAACCGTCAAACTCTGCCGGAAAACCAATTTTCGGTCAAATAATAGCCTTTGATGTAACCAATATTTTAATTGCAGTTGTGCGTATTTACGGAGGCACAAACTTAGGGGTGGGCGGATTAATTAATGCTTATAAATCAGCATCAAAATCGGCTTTAGAAAAGGCAGAAATACAAACATTGTCTATTTGCGATTATTATAGTGTTAAATTTGAACAATCTGCCACTGGAAAAGCTTACGAAATGGTTAGGAAATTAAATCTTGATATTATAAATACTTCTTTTAATAACATTGAATTTAAGGTTGAAACATCACGTTCTAAACAAATAGAACAGGAGTTTGAAAAATTACCTTGGTTTAAAATAACATTTTTAAAAACAGAATAATGGACTTATTAAAACAATTAATTGAGATTAGAGGGGCAAGTGGTGATGAAGGTGAAATTAAAAGCTTTTTACTTAATTATATAGATATAAATAAAGATAAATGGTTGGTTCAGCCTCAAATTTTTCACGGAAAAGGTTTTCAAGATGCCATTGTATTAATTTTTGGAGATGTCCCTAAAACAGCTATTTTTTCGCACATTGACACCATTGGATTTACAGTAGGCTATAAAAACAACTTAATTAAAATTGGAGGGCCACGAACCATTGACGGTACCATTTTGGTTGGCGCCGATAGCCAAGGTGAAATTGAAGCGGAACTAATGGTGATTGAAGAAGAAAATGGAAACAAACATATTCAAGCTATTTTTGAAAGAGAAATTGAAAGAGGAACAAATTTAACATTTAAACCCAATTTTAGATTAGATGATGACTTTGTTCAAAGTCCGTATTTAGATAATAGGTTAGGGGTGTGGAATGCTTTAAAAGTTGCCAAAACATTAAAATCAGGAGCAATAGTTTTTTCAACGTATGAAGAACATGGTGGTGGCTCAGT
>CAYQRJ010000029.1:0-14883 GCA_964419855.1 uncultured Crocinitomix sp. | reverse complement strand
GCCATATTGATTTCCAAAAGGATTTGGAATCAATCTGGTCTCAACCACTGCACATTTCACAACTATCTGGGTCGTCTAGTGAACATGCAATTTCTGCCATTCTTTCTTCTTCTGTTTTTGCTTTTGGTTGAGCAACTGCCGACTTATCTAGTGTAAATTTAACGGCATCTGTTGCGGCTTTAGTTCTTAAATAATACATTCCCGTTTTAAGACCAGCTTCCCAACCGTAAAAGTGCATTGATGTTAATTTAGCAAAATTAGCATTCTCCATAAATAAATTTAAAGATTGTGATTGACAAACATAAGCCCCTCTGTCTGCTGACATATCAATTAACACTTTTTGAGAAATTTCCCAAGCTGTTTTATATAAATCTTTAATGTCTTGTGGTATTTCATCAATATTTTGAATAGACCCATTAGCTCCCATCAATTTGTTTTTCATATTGTTATCCCACAACCCTAATTTCACTAAATCTTTTAATAAGTGTTTGTTAACAATAATAAACTCTCCAGATAAAACACGTCTGGTATAAACATTAGAAGTATAAGGTTCAAAACACTCGTTATTTCCTAAAATTTGAGCAGTAGATGCTGTTGGCATTGGTGCCATTAAAAGTGAGTTTCTTACTCCATGCTCTTTCACTTCCTCTCTCAACACATCCCATTCCCATCTATCTGATGGTGTAACGCCCCACATATCAAATTGAAATTGTCCTTTTGACATTGGCGACCCTTCAAATGTTGAATAAGCGCCATCTTTTTTAGCTAAATCTTTAGATGCAGTACAAGCCGCATAATAAATAGTTTCAAAAATATCTTTATTTAATTGTTTAGCTTCAGCTGAATCAAAAGGGTAACGCATTAAAATAAACGCATCAGCTAATCCTTGAACACCTAAACCAATAGGACGGTGACGCATATTTGAATTACGTGCCTCTTCAACTGGATAATAATTAACATCAATTACTTTATTTAAGTTAACCGTTAATTGATAAGCCACTTCAAACAATTTATCGTGATCAAAAGTTTTAGTTTCAGCGTCAACATATTTTGGAAGTGCTAAAGACCCTAAATTACATACAGCTGTTTCATCTGGAGCAGAATACTCCATAATTTCGGTACATAAATTAGACGATTTTATCGTTCCTAAATTTTGTTGGTTAGATTTTGAGTTTGCAGCATCTTTATACACCATATAAGGTGTTCCTGTTTCAATTTGTGATTCTAATATTTTAAACCAAACATCTTGGGCTTTAATGGTTTTTCTACCTTTACCTTCTGCTTCATATTTGGTGTATAATTTTTCAAATTCTTCACCATAAGCTTCTGATAATCCAGGGCATTCATTTGGACACATTAATGTCCATTCGGCGTTATCTTTAACACGCTTCATAAATAAATCCGGAATCCACATGGCGTAAAACAAATCTCTTGCTCTTTGTTCTTCAACACCTGTATTCTTTTTTAAATCTAAAAAGTCTTGAATATCTGAGTGCCACGGTTCAATGTAAATAGCGAAAGAACCTTTACGTTTTCCTCCTCCTTGGTCAACATATCTTGCAGTATCATTAAACACTTTAAGCATTGGTACAATACCGTTAGATGTTCCATTTGTTCCTTTAATGTATGATCCTTTAGCTCTAATGTCATGAATAGACAACCCTATTCCACCTGCAGATTGAGAAATCCTAGCACATTGTTTTAATGTGTCATAAATCCCCTCAATACTATCTTCTTTCATTGTAAGCAAGAAACAAGAAGACATTTGAGGTTTTGGTGTACCTGCATTAAATAATGTTGGTGTAGCATGTGTAAACCAACCCTCTGACATAGCATTGTATGTTTTAATGGCAGATTCTAAATCATCTTTATGAATACCAATTGACACACGCATTAACATGTGTTGTGGGCGCTCAACTATTTGACCATTAATTCTTAATAAATAAGCTCTTTCTAAGGTTTTGTATCCAAAATAATCGTATTTATAATCTCTATCATAAATAATTTGAGCATCTAAAAATTCAGCATTTTCTTTTATAATATTGTAAACATCTTCTGCAATTAAAGAGGCGTTTTCACCCGTTTTTGGATCAATATAATTATATAAATCTTCTACTGTTTCAGAAAAAGATTTTTTGGTGTTTTTGTGTAAGTTTGACACTGATATTCTTGACGCTAACAAAGCGTAATCAGGGTGTTCAATGGTTTTTGATGCAGCTACCTCAGCAGCTAAATTGTCTAACTCAATGGTTGATACACCATCATATAAACCTTCAATAACCTTCATGGCTACCATTTCGGGCTGTACAATTTTGTCTAAGCCATAACATAATTTTTTAATTCTCGCAGTGATTTTATCAAATTTCACTGGTTCTTTTCTTCCGTCTCTTTTTACTACATACATACTTTTTTTCTCCTTGCTTTTAGGGTAATTAATACTTATTCTTTCTTTTCAATTATTTAAAAATCGGCATCAAGAGAGAACATTTGGTTTTCTCCTCCTGACTTAACGCCTGCTTTTTGATATTCTCCAACTCGTTTTTCAAAGAAATTGGTTTTTCCTTGAAGGTTTATCATGTCCATAAAATCAAATGGATTTGACACGTTATAAACTTTATCATTACCTAACTCTACTAACAATCTATCGGCTACAAATTCGATATATTGCGCCATTAAATCGGCATTCATTCCTATTAATCTAACAGGTAAAGATTCAGTAACAAACTCTTTTTCAATTTCAACTGCTGTTGTTATAATTTCTTGAACTTCTTCTTTTGGTAATTTATTTTTTAAATGCTGAGTGTATAATAACACAGCAAACTCCATGTGCATTCCTTCATCTCTTGAAATTAACTCATTTGAAAAAGTTAATCCTGGCATTAATCCACGTTTTTTTAACCAAAAAATTGAACAAAAAGATCCCGAAAAGAAAATTCCTTCTACAGCAGCAAATGCTATTAATCTTTGTGCAAAATTTCCATTATCAATCCAATTTAAAGCCCAGTCTGCTTTTTTTCTAACAGGAGGAAATGTTTCAATGGCGTTAAATAAATAATCTTTTTCTTTAGAATCTTTAATGTAAGTGTCAATCATTAACGAATACGTTTCAGAATGTACATTTTCCATCATAATTTGAAACCCATAAAAGAATTTTGCCTCAGTATATTGCACTTCTTTTACAAAGTTTTCAGCTAAATTTTCATTTACAATTCCGTCAGAGGCCGCAAAAAATGCCAACACATGTTTTATAAAAAATCTTTCATCATCAGTCAATTTGTTTTCCCAATCAGTTATGTCTTGCTGAAAATCAATTTCTTCAGCAGTCCATATCATGGCTTGTTGAGTTTTATAAGCTTGCCAAATGTCATCATGCTCAATAGGAAAAAGCACAAATCTAGTTGGATTTTCGGTTAAAATGGGTTCATTTTGTGTGGTCATGATGGTTTGTTTTTTTATAATGTTTTTTGTTTCTAAAACTAATTTTATTCATTCTAAAAAGCGGAGTACAAAAGTTGTCATTTTTTATTAATTTTACAATTAAAAACAATTAACAACTCCTTAATAGTTTTTAACAACTTATTTTTTTATGTTGTCAAAACCCTTTAAAATCAACTGTTAAGAAAACAATAGTTTTATTCATAAATCTTGTCGATAAACAAAACAAAACATTAGATTAACAATTTCTTAACAATATTTGTTTTTTATAATTCCACTTTATAATGGGTGAGCAATTTACGATTTTTTTTAGGTATAAAACAAGTAAATTGATAGTTAAAGTTGTACACTTTTGATTGTTAAAAAAATTATTGTAACTTTATTAAAATTTTTAGCTATATTATATTGAGTTTAAAACATCAAATATCATTTATTTCTAATTCTGTTTTAGATATTATTTACCCTAACGATTGTGCTATTTGTAAATCTAATTTAACCCATAAAGAGAATTATTTATGTTTAACCTGCCGATTTGATTTGCCATATATTAATCATAGTAAACACACTCAAAAAAGTTTGCAAAAGTTATTTTGGGGTAGGGTTGATGTTGAACATGTTTATGCTTTGCTTAATTACCAAAAAGGAAATCAAACTCAAAAAATTTTACACCTATTAAAATATAAAGATAAAACAAAATTAGCCGAACATTTTGGTGAAAAACTTGGTCATACTATAAATAATAAAACCGTTTTTGATTTTTTAGTTCCTGTACCACTTCATCCTAAAAAGCTTAAAATTAGAGGCTATAACCAAAGCACAATTATTAGTAAAGGACTTAAAAAGGCTCTAAATGTTACTATTAACGAAAGTGGATTAATTCGTAATTCCTTTAATAAATCTCAAACTAATTTTTCTAAATTTGACAGATGGGACAATGTCAAATCAATTTTTAGTGTAACTAAACCTAAATTGTTTAAAAACAAGCATATTTTATTAATTGATGATGTTTTAACAACAGGTGCAACTATTGAAGCTTGTGTAAAAGAGTTATTGAAAATAGAAGGATGTAAAGTTAGTATTGCTACCTTAGCTGCCAGAATTTAATCATCATGAATAAAACCGAATACTCCATAATAGGTTGGGGCTTGGCAGGAACAACAATGGCTTGGCAATTATATTTTAATAATTTTAATTTTTCTGTTTTTGACTCAACAAAAAATTACTCAACTAAAACAGCCGCTGGCGTTGTAAACCCCATTGTTTTTAAACGTTTAACCAAAAGTTGGAATGCAGATTTATTGATGCCTTATGCACAAAACTTCTATCAAAAGATAGAAAAAGAATTAAATCAAAAAATTATTACCCCAAAACACATTTTTAAAGTGTTTAATTCTTTTGAAGACGAAAATAATTGGATGGTTAAACAAACAGATGATAGATTTAAGGATTATCTTTTACCAATTAAAACAAATTTTAAAATTAAACATATTACGTCTCCTTTTGGTTTTGGTGAGGTTAACACTTTTGGAAATTTAGATACAATAAAGTTTTTAGAATTATCAAAGCAGTTTTTTCAAGCAAAAGGTATTGTTTTTTATGATAAATTATTTGATTACAATTTTATTGATAAAAAAATGAATTATATTTTTTGTGAAGGATATGATGTGATTAACAACCCTTATTTTAAATATTTACCTTTAAAGCCAACACATGGCGACACTTTAATTATAAAAACCAAACAGTTACAATTTAAAGACATCATTAATAAAAATATGTTTATTATGCACATTAAAGATGATTTTTATAAAGTTGGTGCTACATACAATTGGGAATTAAAAGAGCCTGTTTGTACCGAAAAAGGCAAAAAAGAATTAATAGAAAAGTTGAATCAATTTATTGATTTTGAATATGAAATAATATCGCAACAAGCAGGTATTAGACCAACTGTAAAAGATAGACGTCCTTTAATTGGTACTCACCCCAAGCATCAAAATTTACACATTTTTAATGGTTTAGGAACTAAAGGAGTAATGATTGCCCCATATTATTCAAATCAGTTGATTAACTACTTTAATGGGCAACAAGAATTAGACAAAGAGATAAACATCACACGCTATAACAAATTTTTAAGTTAAATTTGCACTTTATTATTAACTAAAATCAAACAAAAATATGTACCCACCAGAATTAACCGCTCCTATGGAGCAAGAATTAGTAAATGCTGGATTTACTCCTTTAAAATCGGCAGAAGAAGTTGATGCTGTTTTAAATAGCGGAAAAGATGAAACAGTTTTGGTTGTTATTAATTCTGTATGTGGCTGCGCTGCAGGCAGTATGCGACCAGGAGTAATTAAAGCTGTTCAGCACTCTACAAAACCAGATAAAATTGTAACAGTTTTTGCTGGGGTTGATGGAGAAGCCGTAGCACAAGCTAGAAAATACACTTTACCTTATCCTCCTTCATCACCATCTGTTGGTTTATTTAAAAACGGAACTTTGGTTCATTTTTTAGAAAGACATCATATTGAAGGAAGAACAGCAGACATGATTGCTGAAAATCTAACCAGCGCTTTTGACGAATATTGTTAAATAAAAAGGGTTGAAATTAAAATTCAACCCTATATTTTTTTATGAAAAAGCCAATTATTGTTTTTATAACAGTTTGTATAGCTATTGTTTTATTATTTTATTTTTCAAATCAACCCATATTTGATGTAGAAATAACTGATGGAAACTTTGTTTATCCTAAAAAAATTAGTTTTTCAGATTTATTTACAACAACAAAAGATTATCAACTTACACTTAAAAGTATCTTGGTTTTAATTATTTCATTGGCAGGTTTACCTGCATTGGTGGCTTGGCGTTCTACACTTACAAAATATAATCGAAAAACAGGAGAACCAAAAAAATCAATTTGGGATAAGTTTTAACCGCAAAAATTGATGGAATTAGCTTTACTGTATTTTAACTAAAAAACAATAAAATAGTGGTGAATTTTGCGGGTTAAATTTCATTATACAATACTGGAGGGTCAATTACTTTATCAATAAATTTAATATTATACTCTTCTAGCTCCTTTAAAATTGGTTTATATATTTGTTTTTGAATAGGAATGTGTACCCCTTTTAATTTAATGGTATCATTTAAAATCATTTTACCGCAAATTGCAACAGGTAGCCCTACTGTATTGCTCATTGCTGTATAAGTCTGATTTTCACCTATGGCAACTAAAGATGAGTTTATTTCTTTAGACTCTCCATTTAAAATGTAAACAAATTTATGCCACATTACAATCATATCTTTATCGTTGGGCTCTAACACCCATTTTTCCTCTACAATTTTTTGTAAAAACTGAGCTGGTGTGATGTCTTCTTTTAAATCAAACCCTTTCTTTTCAAAAATTCCTAACCAAACTAATTTATCCCAAATGGCATCATCTTGATCAATTCTAAGTTGATACCTTAACTTTAACTCAACAGAATCATAAGGATGATAAGGTAGAAACGAGTTAATAAAGTCTCGTTTAGTCATCTCTTTACTACCCTCTAAAATGTATGAATCGTCTGTGGCACCAAGTTGTACAAAAACATTCCACGCTTTAGAAAATCCTTTACGTCTAAACGTCCCTCTATAAATAGTTGGAATATCATCTAATCCATAAATTTCTCTGTATTTTAATGAATTTCTGTTGGCATAACCTTCAAATTCACCATAACCATCAATTTTAATAATCTCAGTGCGTCTAAATAATTTATGATAAGGAATATATTTGTATTTTCCTTCTTGAATAAACTTAGCTGCTCCACCTTGTCCAGCTAAAACAACATTTCTAGGGTTCCATGTTAATTTATAATTCCACGGATTATTGTCAGATTCTGGCGCAATTAAACCACCAGTAAATGATTCAAAAATATGCATTTTTCCACCTTGTTCTTCAATTTCATCTAGAATTTTTTTAGCACTCATGTGGTCAATTCCTGGATCAACCCCTATTTCGTTCATTATAATAATACCTGCTTTTTTAGCCTCTTCATCTAGGGCTTGCATTTCAGGCGATACATAAGATGGTGTAATTAAGTTGGTTTTAAAGGCAACACAATCTTTAGCCACCTCTATATGAAACCTTGCGGGTAACATAGACACCACTAAATCTGCCCATTCAATTAAAGGTTGTCTTTCGGCTGGATCAAGGGCATTAAATGTAAACCCTTCTGCATTGTTAGAGTTTCCAATTTTTGATTTTGCCAACTCTCCATCTCTATCCCCTACTTTAATAAACCAATTTTCTTTTTCAGCGTTTTGTACAAAATATCTTATCATTGATGAAGCAGAAAGCCCTGCTCCTATTACTAGTATGTTTTTCATTTTAATCAATTTAATTTGATGGTGTAAATTTATTGATAATCTTAATTGAAAATACATTTTTTTAAATTTATTTTTCACAACGTAATTAGATTACGTTCTGCCAAAGTATCATTGTACTATAATTAAAACAAAAAGGGTATGAAAAAGTTATTATCTATTTACAAAAACATTGTAGTTAAACAAGTTAGCTACGAAAAAGGGGATGAAAATGTAAGGTTAAAATGTATTCTTGTTTTTGACTCAAAACAAGTTAGCACAACTTTAATTATTTCTCAAAGTGATTTTAACCGTTTATTATCTAAAATAATACTTAATGGTTATGATATAGAATCTAACACTATAGAAACCATAAATTTTGGAGATGGAACAGAAATTGTAGAATATAATTTTAAAAATACTGTTTCGTTGCACCAATTTAATTTTAATCATCATGTTAAACAAATTAGCGCATAAAATTATGAAATTATTTAATTCACAAACCCTAAACAGCAATAGCAATCCAATTGTTAATACAATAGTTTCTGTTAACCAACTTAGTTCTTTTGATATGATTTATGTTTACCATTTATTATCTATTGGAACAAAAGTTAAATTATTTAAAATATCAACTAACTTAAATGGTGATTATATTTATGCTGTATATTTTAAATCTTATCGCCTTGGAACTGTAAAAATTACAGGTTTAAGAAAGCGATTAATTTCAAATCAAACAGAAATTGAAGCTCAAATTTCTGGACTATCAAAAGAGAAGTATTTACCATTAAAATCGTTAGAATTGACTTTAAATTCGTCTAAAAACTTAAAATTAGTTGGATAAAAGGCAACTTATTACATAAAAATTCGTATATTTTATAAAAAAACACTATTTTTATAAAAATATTACGAATATGAAAAAATTATTTACTTTAATTGGGGGGGTTGCATTTGTTAGTTTGGTTGGTTGTAACAATAAGCATGAAGTTGTTCCACCACCTTTAAAAAATGCAGAATTAGAATGTTCTTGTAAAGCCACAATTGATGGTAGTGTGTATGAATATACAGACACTTGTACTTATGACAATGAAAAAGTGATTAATACTTCAGGATTGTCAAAAGGGGTGTATTCTGCCATTGTACAAAATGCACAAATGACAGAAGGTGTTGTGGTTAGTTTAAGAACTTTGCAATGGTTAGATGACGGGTCTAGTAACCCTACTGTTGAAGAATGGAAAGATTTTTTTGACAATAATACCAATCCTAATTATTACATTAATGACAACTTAAACATTAACGGCGTTAAAGTTGAATGGACAGATGCCAATGGCGTTGTTTGGCATAGTGATACAACTCAATTTTGTTCGGGAATTGATTTTGTGTTTACTGAATTTACACATGATTCAGATCAAACAGGAAATTATATGAAGTTTAGAGGAATATTTAATTGTCCACTAATTAAAAATGACAATTCTGACACCATTTGTTTAGAAAATGGCGTAATAAAATCCTCTTTTAAAAGAGAATAAAATCAAAAAACTAAAGGGGAGGTTTTAAAATCTCCCCTTTTTTTATTACCTTCACATTATATCTATGGTAAAAAGACTTAGAATAGCGATAGTTGGTAGTTATAATTTTGCTTATCATTCTCATAATGCAACCAACAAAGCTATGCAAGCGGTTGAAAAAATTTTAGATCAACCCATTGACATTCATTGGTTAAACGAAACAGAATTTTGCGAAACAAACAAGGAAGAGTTATACCAAAAATATGATGGTTTTTTTATTGCGCCTGGTCCTTACCACAAACCTTTTTATTTTAATTCAGTTTTTAAAATTTTAGAATCTTTTGACAAACCAGTTTTAGGAACAGGTGAAGTGTTTAAATTATTTATTGCCTACTACTTTAAAAATAAAGGGTTAGATAATGAAAAAGTTATTTCAGATAATTTGATAAATAGTAATAAGTTTGCTCAGGTAAATTTAGAAAAGTTTTCGTCAGAATGTGAAAAGATTTACATCAACAGAGGAGCTGTTGAATATAGTTCATCAAGGTATTCTATCTTGCCACAGTATTCAGATATTTTAGCAGAAGACTATGAAATTGGAGCTAGAAATCAGTTTTTTGATCCAGAAATTATTAAACATAACGCACATCCTTTTTTTATGTTTACCATGTTTTGTCCTCAAATGAATTCAACAGAGGACATTCCTCATCCCCTTATTACCTATTTTATTAAAACTGCCATTAGAATATCAGATATTAAAGAAACCGAAATGCAGAAATAAAAAACCCCATCAAACTTGATGGGGCTTTAAAATATATGTTATTAAGTTTAAAATTGTTGTTGTGGTTGAGCTGGAGGGGTGTCAGAAAAATCATTTAATTCTACATCAAAAACTAAAACAGAATTAGCTGGAATTCCTGGAATATCTCTGCTACCATATCCTAAATAAGGAGGGATAATTAATTTGCCTTTACCACCTTTGCCAAAATGTGGAATACCCTCTTGCCAACCTGGTATAAGCTGATGCATTGGAAAAGGAAAAGTCACATTATCTTGAGCATCAAATACAGAATCGTTTGCCGTTAAGCGTCCCTCATAAGTAAGGGTTAAATAATCTGTTAATGCGGGGTGTTCATCATTTCCTGATTCATCAATAGCGATAAATAACCCTGACTCTGTTTCTTCTGCATTTTTAATTCCTTTTTTCTTTAAATAAGCTTTAATTTCATCAGAATAATCTTTGTCTTTAACAATTTTAGGCATTGGTGGCACATCAGAAAAATCAACCAAATCTATATCAAAAACTAATACCGAATTTCCTGGTATTGGTCCTGAATCTTGACTTCCGTAAGCTAAATCTGGTGGAATAATTAATTTACCTTTACCACCTTTACCAAAATGTGGAATACCTTCTTGCCAGCCAGGTATTAAACCTTCTAAAGGAAAAGATGCTGGTTCTGTATCAGTACCATCAAAAACTTCTCCATTTAAAAGTTTACCAGTATAATAAATGGTTACAAAATCTTTTAAGGTTGGGTGCTCATCATTTCCAGGTTTTTCTTTATAAATATACATCCCGTTATCTAAACGTTCTACCTGATCTTTCCAATCTTTATCGGCTAAATATTCGTTGATTTGCTTATCATATTCAGTTTCAACGTAATCTTTTTCTACTTCTTTTTTTTCTTCACCTCCACAGGCAAATAATAAAAATAATGGTGCAATTAATACGATTTTTTTCATTTGTGTTTTTTATTTATAATTAATAATTAAAATCTAAAGTTTTTTAATTTTTCGGGTTGTAAAATGGTTATATTTGAACCTTTAATTGAGATATATCCATCATGCTTAAACTCAGACAGGGTTCTTATAACAGACTCTGTTGCGGTGCCTACAATAGATGCTAAATCATCTCTAGAAATGGCAATATTAAAATTTTCTTGATTTTCTTTTTTATATTTTGCTTCTAATTTCAGTAAAGAATCCGCCACTCTTTTTCTAACGGTGTCATACGCTAAATTCAGCAGTTCTTGTTGTTTAACATCAATAGATCCTGCTAACATTTTAATAAATTTGGATGATACTTCTTTTGATGAATACAATAAATGCAAAAAGTCATCTTTAGGGATAAGTGTTAATTCGGCTTCTTCAAGTACAGATGCCGTTTCTTCATAAGGTTCATCTGCAATTAAAGATTTATATCCTAAAAAATCTCCTGCTTTATATAAATTGGTAACAAATTCTTTACCATCTCTATTCATTTTAAAGGTTTTTACCTTTCCAGAATTTAAAAAATATAAAAATGTTGGTATATCGCCTTCATAATAAACGGTATCTTTTTTATTATATTTTTTAATGCGTTTTTCGGTTGATAATTTTTTTAATTCTTCAAGTCCTTTAGCATTATTAATAAAAGCATGTAAACTTTGTTCCGTAGTTTCAATTTCTCCTTCATGTTTAAATTGACTTAATCTTTGGAGTCTTCTTTCAATTGAATCTAACAGCTCGGTGTCTTCAAATGGCTTAGTAATATAATCATCTGCCCCCATATTCATTCCTTTTCTAAAATCATCATTTTCTGATTTTGCTGTAAGAAAAATAAATGGGATTGATGCTGTTTTAACATTTTTGCTCACCATATACAATACCCCATAGCCATCTAATTCGGGCATCATAATGTCGCATAAAATTAAGTCTGGCAGTTCTTTTTTAATTAATTCAACCCCTTTTTTTCCGTTTTCGGCAGTTACCACATCATAATCTGCCAATTCTAAAATTTCTTTAATGTTTTCACGCATTTCAGCGTTATCTTCTATTACTGCTATTTTACTCATAGTTTAAGGGTATTTCAACTGTAAATTTTGTACCTTTGTTTTCTTGACTTTCAAAGGTAATATTTCCTTTTAATAAATCTAAATAACTTTTAACAATATTTAATCCTAAACCTGTTCCTTTATGATTTTGGGCGTTTTTTGCTCTAAAAAATCTACTAAATAAGTTTTTTTGATCTTTTTGGGGTATTCCCATTCCAAAATCAATTACATTAATCATCAACTTATTTTTTTCAATATAAACATTTAGTAAAATATCTTGTCCTTCATCAGAATATTTAATTGCGTTTGACATCAAATTAAAAATGATATTTTTAAGAATATTAGCGTCAGATTTAATAACCTCTTTATCAGTTGAAACCGTTGTTTTTATAGTTTGATTATCTTTTGTAATGGTTTGTAACTCCTCTGCCAAATCGTTAAAATAATTGTTTACATCAATGGATGATAAATTAACAGTAACCATCTCGCTTTCTAATTTATCACTTGATAAAAAATCATTTAAAATGTCATTTAATCCTTTTACTGAATTTTTTATTCTCTTGATGTGTTTTTTTGTTTGATCTATTTTGTTTTTTTTAATGTAACTATCAATAAGTGAGGTTGATGATAAAATGGTACTTAAAGGTGTTCTGAATTGATGAGACGCCATAGAAACAAAGCGTGATTTCATTTCGTTAATTTCTTTTTCTTTTTTTAAAGATTCTTTTAATTTAATTGACGCTGTTTTTTCTTTTGTTATGTTAGTTTCTACCACCAAAATTTTATCAATCAATCCTTTTTTATTATAAAGGGGCACTGCATTAATGTGATAGAATTGACCTTTTACTTCTAATTCAAAGTCACTAACTGTTCCTTTAAAAACCTGTTTTAATTCCTCCTCTACTTTTATTTTAATTTCGTTTGGTAAACGTTTTAAATAAGATGTTCCTATTAATTTTTCAGATGTAATTCCTAATTTGTAAAGCTCTTTTCCTTCTGCAAAAATATAGTTTAAGTTTTCATCAAACACGTTAATGGTTCCGTTAGGAAAATTACGGGCAACGGCTGTATATAACGCTTGACTTTCAAACAAAGCTTTTGTTCTATCTTTAACTTGTTGTTCTAATTGTTCATTTAATCTTTTTAAACTTTGTTCTGCTTTAACACGTTTTGTTATATCAGTTAATAAGGCAATAAAAAACATTTCCCCTTCAACCATTAAATGATTTAAGCTGGTTTCAATGTAAAAAATTCTGTTTCCTTTACCTTTAGCACGCAACACCCTACCTAAACCCATTTGTTTTTTTTCAGGATTTTTTTTGAATTCCTCAACATGTTTATCATGTGTATGATGTAAATTGTCTGGTATTAAAAGGTTTAAATCTTGTCCTATTAATTCGTTTTGCGAATAACCAAACATTTGATTTAACCGCTTATTGGTTTCTATAATCACTTTGTTTTTATTAACTACTAACAGTCCTTCATTGATGTTTTCAAATAACAATTTAAAAAAGGCATTGTTTTGAGTAATATTTTGGAGATTTTGCATTTATTTTTTACATGTGACAATTATTGGTGTAAATTTAATAAATAGCTGTTAACTTTGTGTCAAATTTTTAATTTTTAACTACTGAAATTCCCTTTCTCTATTAATTTATTTTAAACAAAAACACCATTTTATTTCTAAAAATTACTATATTTGGTAATAAATAGAAATAAAATGTCAATTCTGTCCTAAACGTTTTTTAAATTTATAACTAAAGGGTTGTATTTATTAGCATTTTCAGGATTCTTTTGTTATTACGGGGTTCACGTGTTCACTCCTCACTTTTATCATTAATATTTATTAATAGCGTAAAAAAGGTTTCATGAAAAAGTGTTCTCATTTTGGCTAGTTTTTAGACAAGAAAAAAATGAATAAAATAATAAAAAAAATTATATTTAGGACACTGTTGATTTTTGGGTGTTATTTTAGTTGCGAAACTTTAGTGTTTAAAAAACATAATCTAAGGACGCTCCTACTGGTAAATTAAAAAAGTACTTATTATAAGTAACCCCAAAATTTACGTTTATTTGTAAATGTGGCGATAATTTGTAAGCACCTCCTAAAACAACAATTGGTGATAACCAAATACGATTAAACTTTCTTTCAGTATAATTATTACTAAAATAAGTTAAATATGGAGAAATTCCCAACTCAGTAAACAACTTAAATTTAGACTCCTCTTTTTGATAAATATCGTACCCAACAAAAAAAGGAATGTTAAATCCTGAAGTTTTTAAGTTTATTTTATAATTTAACATGGTATAATCTTTTTCATAGTTTAAGGTATAAAACAACAATCTAAAATCTACAAAAAACTTATTTTTAAAGTGTTTTTTAAACCCTATGCCCGTATAATACCCATTTTCTTTTGAATAAGTACTTTTGTTTTCTGACTTAATAAAAACGTTAATGTGGTCTGGTTTTAAATTGTAAAAATTATAACCACCATAAATACTTAATGCTGAGTGTTGTGAATATCCAAAACTCAAATTAAATAGCATCAATACAACAACTAATTTTTTTAACATATTTATTTTATTTTTTTAAAATGATTGGCATAAGATAATAGATTGTTACAACATCCAAATATTTTATAACCAGTAGCTATCCCAATAGGAAAATTAGTGGTAATTTCATCTGATATTCCTGTATCAACTATGTTTAAATAATCATAAATTTGTCTATCATATGGTTTTATGAGTTCCAGTTCTAAAACAGTTGAAATTGTACCTGAATTAACTAT
>CAYQRJ010000028.1:12747-14897 GCA_964419855.1 uncultured Crocinitomix sp. | reverse complement strand
AATGGCAAGGAGAGGTTGAACAAGTAGATGACATATTAGTAATTGGCGTAACCATTTAACATGAAAAAAATATCTCTTATAGCATTATTAATCATATTAAATTTTGCTACGTTTGCCCAACAAAAAACTATTAAGTTTAACTCTTACGGAATTGAAGAAGGTTTATCTCAAAGCCATGTTACAAGTGTTATAACTGACAATTATGGGTATGTTTGGATAGCCACTCAAGATGGATTAAATCAATTTAACGGTTATGAATTTAACATTTTAAAACAACAACTTAATGACACAAACTCTTTACCTAACAACTACATTCATTGCCTAATAAAAAAAGATGAGTTTTTGTGGTTTGGAACCAATAGAGGGCTAGGTAACATTAACACTAAAACTAAAAAAATTCAAAAAATAAACCGTAATAATTATCCTAAATTAAGAGGATATATCTTTACTAATATAGGCTTTGATTATTTTGGAAGATTTTGGGCATTATCAGAAAAACATGGTATAAATATTATTGATTTAAAAACTAAAAACATTGAAATTATATCAGAAATAAATGGCTACTCCGATTTTAGCACCTTATTTATAGATTCTACAGAAACTATTTGGGTAGGTACAAAAAGTGGAAAAATTTTAAAGTCAAATCAACCCTACAAAACATTTGTTGAAATTAATAATACCAACTTAGAATTACACGCCAATATTAACTCTTTTTATCAAGCTAAAAATAATTTAATTTACGTTTGCACCGAATCTGGAATTTATGTTGTCAATAATAAAAAAATAAGTACATTAAGTCATTTTTCAGAATTGAAATACCAAAATATAAGTTCAGTTTATCAAGAAAACGACAATAAAATATGGATTGGTTCTAAAGATTTTGGCTTATTCCTTTTAACAAAAGAAAATAATCATCAAAGACTTTATCAATACAAAAAAAATCCTTATAATAAATCAAGCTTATGTGATAATCACATCACTTTTTTATATGGAGATTTATCTGGTTGTATTTGGGTAGGTACCGAAAACGGTATAGCTAAATTTGACACTTATAAACAAGGATTTACAACCATAACTTTAAGTAATTCACCCTCAGAGGGCTTAATTGACCACACCGTTTGGTCTTTTAATGAGGACAGTTTACACCAAATTTATATTGGAACAAAAAAAGATTTAACCATTTACAATGCCAATAAAAACAAATATTATCACTTTTTAAGACACGAAAATAAAAACCATTATTTGTTAAGTATTTATGTAGAAAATCCTAACAAAATATGGTGTGGATATGATGATGGATTATATATTTTAACCATAAATTCTCACGCCAATTATAATTTTAAAAAAATTAATTTCATTAATAATTCACAACCAACCCATACAAGAGTTTATCAAATTGTAAAAGCTGATGACGAAAATTTATGGATAGGATCTAGAAAAGGACTTTCTTTAATTAATAAAAATACATTAAAATTTAGTTTTTATAGCCATTCAGATGATGAAAATTCTTTGGGAGAAGGATCAGTAAAAGTAATTTACAGAGATTTATCAGGCAAAATATGGTTGGTTACATCAAATCAAGGACTTTATAATATTATTCACAAAGGCGGAACAGATTTTTATTTTAAACACTACCCCATTATTGGTTATAACGAAACCAATGGACACATCACCTCAATTTTACAAACAAAAGAAGGGTTTTTATGGTTAGGAACTTATGGAGAAGGACTTAAAAAATTAAATCTATCTACCAAAGAAACTAAAAACTATACTGAATTAGACGGATTATCAAATAATGTAATTTACGGTTTGTTAAATGATGACTTAGGAAATTTATGGATAAGTACAAATAAAGGACTTTCAAAATTTAATATTGACAAAGAAAACTTTACTAATTACACAACCAATGACGGATTACAGTCTAATGAATTTAACACTAACGCTTACTTTAAATCATCTGAAAAACGTTTATATTTTGGTGGAATTAATGGATTTACTGCCTTTAAACCTGATGAGATTAAAATTAACCCTATTCCACCAAAAGTTATTATCTCAAACTTAATTATCCATAGTAAAGAAAGGGATAAGCAACATAAAAACATCTACATCTCTAATATCATTGACAGCTCATCAATTAAACTTCCGTATTA
>CAYQRJ010000028.1:0-12647 GCA_964419855.1 uncultured Crocinitomix sp. | reverse complement strand
GTTAAAAGAACACGTAAAATAACCAATCAAAATAAACAAATTAAAGAACAAAATAAACAAGTAGAATTACAAAAAGCTAAAATTGAACATCAAAAAGAATTATTAGAAAAAGAAAAAGTAAAAGTTGAAAACATCTTATTAAATATATTACCAGAAGGCACAGCATCTGATTTAATTAATAAAGGAAAATCTAAAGCCAGATACTACAAAAGAGTATCGGTAATGTTTACAGATTTTGTTGGTTTTTCTAAAATTGCTGAAGAAATGAAACCGCAGGATTTGGTTAAGCAATTGGATGGCTATTTTACCAAATTTGATGAATTAATTGAAAAATACGATATTGAGAAAATTAAAACTATAGGTGATTCATATATGTGTGCTGGCGGTGTGCCTATCAGAAATAAGTCTAATGCTATAGAAATAACCTTGTCAGCTCTTGAAATTCAAGATTACATGAAAAACCGAGAGCTTAAAGCTCAAAAAGAAGGTAAAGAATGTTGGAAAATTAGAATTGGAATAAATACGGGTGAAATTACTGCTGGTGTTATTGGTCAAAAAAGATTTGCTTATGATATTTGGGGATCAACCGTAAACCAAGCCCAACGTATGGAAATGCATGGTGAACCAGGTCAAGTTAATGTGTCTGGAAACACTTACGAATACATTTCTCCTTATTTTGAATGTACCTACAGAGGAAAAATACAAACCAAACATAACGGAATGTTAGATATGTATTTTGTAGAAGGTATTAAGCCTGAATTATCTGTTGATGGTGCAGGTAGAGTACCTAATAAAAAATTCTGGGAAATTGTAGATTTACATTTATATAGTTCTATTAACTATATGAAAGCTGAACGACACATTATGCATATTTTAGAAACACAGCTGTCGCCAAACCTACATTATCATAGTATAAGACACACTAAAGATGTAACCAAGGCAGTAGAACGTTTAGCCTTAATGGAAGGCATTACAGATGAAGATTTATTTTTATTAAAATCTGCCGCCACATATCATGATGCTGGATTTGTTGAACAATATGATGCCAATGAAGAAATAGGTATGAGAATGGCTCGCGAAATTCTGCCTAAATACGGTTACACTCAAGAGCAAATTGATGTGATTGATGGTTTAATTAAAGCTACTGAAATCCCTCAAAGTCCTAAAAATTTATTACAAGAAATAATGTGTGATGCCGATTTAGATTATTTAGGTAGAGATGATTTTCATGAGGTAGCCGATTTATTAAGACGAGAGCTTAGAGAACATGGTAAAATCAATTCTGATAGATTGTGGGATGAAATTCAAGTTAAATTTTTAGAACAACACACCTACTTTACAAAATCTGCAATTAAAACAAGACAAGCCAAAAAAATGAAACATTTGGAAGAAATTAAAGAAAAGCTTAAAACGTATAAGTATAAAGATTAATCCAAAAATTTAGAAAAAATCTATTACTAAACCTTTCATTATAATAAATTGATTATTTTTACAATCTTGTATAGAATAATATATGAAAGTAGAAATAATTAACAAATCAAAGCATCAATTGCCCAAGTACGAAACTGAACAGTCGGCTGGGGTAGATTTAAGAGCAAATATTGATGAGCCCATTATACTTAAACCATTAGAAAGGGCATTAATAAAAACAGGCTTGTATATTGCGTTACCCAAAGGATTTGAAGCTCAAGTAAGACCACGTAGCGGATTAGCTTACAAAAACGGAATTACTGTATTAAACTCACCCGGAACCATTGATGCCGATTACAGAGGAGAAATTGGCGTGATTTTGGTTAATTTATCAAACCAAGAATTTGTTGTAAATGATGGTGAACGTATTGCTCAAATGGTCATTGCAAAACACGAACAACCTCAATTTATTGAAGTAAAAGAATTGAACAAAACTGAAAGAGGAGCTGGAGGGTTTGGAAGTACTGGCACCAAGTAAGGACTATCATACCTTACCTAAAAAAAAAGAAAAATATGAAAATAATTGTACCCATGGCTGGTAGAGGTAGCCGATTAAGACCTCACACTTTAACAGTGCCTAAACCATTAGTGCCTGTTGGCGGTAAACCAATTGTACACCGATTAGTTGAAGATATTGCTAAAACCTCATCAGAAAAAATAGACGAAATTGCCTTTGTAATTGGTGATTTTGGAAAAGAAGTAGAAGATGAACTCATTAGAGTAGCCGAAAAATTAGGTGCTAAAGGTAGAATCTTTTATCAAGATAAAGCCTTAGGTACTGCTCATGCTGTGCTTTGTGCATCTGAGTGTTTATCAGGTCCAGTTGTGGTAGCCTTTGCTGACACGCTTTTTAAAGCAGATTTTACACTTGATAATGAAGCTGATGGTATTATTTGGGTAAAACAAATTGAAGATCCATCTGCTTTTGGTGTTGTTCAGTTAGACAAAGATGGATTTATTACGGATTTTGTAGAAAAACCCGAAACTTTTGTCTCTGACTTGGCAATGATTGGAATTTATTATTTTAAAGAAGGACAAAAGCTAAGAACCGAATTACAATATTTAATTGATAACGGTATTATTAAAGGTGGGGAGTACCAATTACCTGATGCTTTAAGACGCTTAACCGAAAAAGGATTAAAATTTAAACCAGGTAAAGTTAATGAATGGTTAGATTGTGGCAACAAACAAGTTACTGTTCACACCAATCAAAGGGTATTGGAATTTGATAAGGAACTCGACTTGGTGTCAAAAGATGTTGTGCTTGAAAATGGCGTTATTATTCCACCTTGCTATATAGGTGAACACGTGGTGATAAAAAACTCTGTGGTTGGTCCTCATGTGTCTTTGGGTAGAGGAACAACTGTAAAAAACTCGATAATTAAAAACACCATTGTTCAAAAAAACGCCATGATTTCTAATACGGTATTACAAGATTCTATGATTGGAAACTATGCTAAAATTTTAAGTCACGGTAAAGAAATTAGTATTGGTGATTACACCACCATTGAATAAATGATTAAGTTTTTTAAAATATTACCCTTTATAGCTTTGCTTGTTTTATCGGCTTGTAAAAATCACAAAGATTTGGCTAAAAAAGAAGTTATTGAACAAGAAAAACAAGAGCTCGAATTCAAATCTGTATTTCATGAAGCCAATAGCGAAAAAATGATTGGTCATAACGAAAGAGCCATAGAACTATTTAATCAATGTATAGTTTTAAATCCAAATTCAGGGGCTTGTTATTTTGCTTTATCAGAGATTTACTTAAAACAAAATCAAAGCCAAAAAGCCATTGAATTGGCGCAAAAAGCCTACGCTTTAAACAAAACCAATAAATGGTATGTGGTTCATTTGGCAGATATGTTTTATAATCAAGGTAATTACCACCAATCAGCAAAATTTTATCAACTCTTAATTGATGATTTTAACGAAAAAAACATTGAATACCGATATAAATATGCCGAATCGTTAATTTATTCTAATCAAGCGTTAAAAGCCATTCAACAATTAAATTTAATTGAAAAAGAAGTAGGTAAATCACCTGAGCTTAGTTTAACAAAACACGATTTATACAATTCAATAGGTAAAACCAAAGAAGCCAATTTAGAAATTGAAAATCTGCTAAAAGATTTTCCTAAAAATGAAGAAATAAGAGTAACAATTTTAAATTATTATCTGCAAACAAATCAAGTTGATAAAGCTGAAGAAATAGCCAACCAAATTTTAGAAATTAATCCTAACAACGGTAATGCTTTACTAGGGTTAGCAGATATTGAAATCAGACAAAATCACATCAATAAATCTTTTGATTATTTAGACAAAGGGTTTAATTCAAATGATGTTGATACCGAAAGAAAAATATCATTATTAAACGGGTTAACCTCTTATGCCTTTAATTCTACTGATAACTCATCAGATTTAATTAACCAAAGGTTAGCTCCTTTATTTGAAAAATTAAATGAAACCGAAAACAACAATGCCGATTTTATAAAGCTGTATGCCAAATATCTTGAATTAAACCATAACAACATTAAAGCCCGTAAATTGTTTTCAAAATCTTGCCAGCTTGACCCTTCTAACTACAATACTTGGGATGCCTTATTAAATTTAGATTACAAAACAAAATTATATGATTCTTTATTTATTGATGGTCAAAAAGCCATTGAATATTTCCCATCTCAACCTATGGTTTATTTACTTACAGGCATTGGGGCTTACGAAAGCGGTAAATATGATGAAGCAGAGGAGTACTTGTTTTTAGGACAAGATTTAGTCATCAACGACCCTGAATTAAAATCAGAATTTGAATACCATATTGGGAAAAATTACTGGAAACAAGGCGAAAAAAAAGAAAGCAAAAATTATTTTGATAAAGCATTAAAAACCTACCCTAACAATGCTAAAATTTATAACGGATACGCCTTATTGTTGTTAGAAGACCAA
The DNA here is from genome assembly GCA_964419855.1 of uncultured Crocinitomix sp. Classification (GTDB taxonomy): domain Bacteria; phylum Bacteroidota; class Bacteroidia; order Flavobacteriales_D; family Crocinitomicaceae; genus Putridiphycobacter. Next base: position 8,231 of record CAYQRJ010000028.1, on the reverse strand, counting down.
CAATTAGATGAGGCAGAGCAACAAATTTTAAACGCCTTAAATATTGATGCCAACAATGTGAGTTTTTTAGATACTTACGGATTAATTTTAATGACTAAAAAACAATATAATAAAGCCATCAAACAATACGAAAAAGCCATTGCTTTTGAACACAACAATCCTCAAGTTTTAGAACACTACGGAGATGCCCTTTACCTAAATGGAAACGCCAATAAAGCAGTTGAAATGTGGAAAGCATCTCAACAAGCAGGAAATTCATCTGTGACTTTATCAAATAAAATTACCAATAAAAAATTATGACACACTTTGGCAAAATATTAATCTTATTTTTTAGCTTGGGCTTAATGACTTTTACATCTTGTAAAAACAAACAAAACTTACCCAAACAAGTTACCAAACGAATAAGTGATAAAGAACTAAGAGCGGCTTTGTTTAAGCTAAAAAACATTAATTATAATCATTTTTATTCTAAAATATCTATTAATTACCGCAACAATAAAAAAGACCAATCTTTTAGCTCAACTGTTAAAATGAACATTGATTCTGCTTTTGGAGGCACTTTTAAAAAAGGTCCCATTATTTTAGGAACCTATTTAATTAACAAAGATTCTATTAAAAGCACAAATAAAATGGATAAGTGCTATTTTACAGAGGATTTGAGCTATATTTCATCTATTTTAGGTGTTGAATTAGAGTATGATTTTTTTCAGTCAGTAATTATTGGTAAACCCATTGGACTCAGTCAAAATAAAAAATACAAGCAAATTAAGGATAAAAAGAAACAGTTTTACATTTTGTCCTCACACAGTAAACGAAAGTTTCATAAAATTGAAAAAGAAAAACTGAATGTAGAAAATGAAAGAAACAACAACATCTATTTACAATACTTTTTTTCGCCTACTGATTTATCTTTAGCTAAAATGCACATTGAAATTCCAGCAGATACAGTAAGTATTTATGTCAATTATTTAGAGCAAACAACCATAGATTCTATAGTTGTACCAAAATTAACCACCATCTCTGTAAATAACCCACGTGATTCGGTTGTGATGCAATTAAATTATTCCAAAACAAAAATAAACGTGCCAAAAACTATTCAATTTTCAGTACCACCAAGTTATGAGAATTGTAATCAATAAATATATTTTAATAGGACTGTTTTTATTAACAAGTGGGTTAAGTATTGCTCAACAAAAAGAGAGTGATAGACTAAAACAGCAACAGCTCGAACTTCAAAAAAAGATTGAATTTACAGAAAATTTGCTTCAATCAACCCAAAGCTCTAAAACAGAATTGTCAAACACCATTGGATTAATCAATAATAAAATTTTATATAGAGAAGAATTGGTTAACAACATCAATTTACAATTAAAAACATTAGATGATGACATTGTTTTGTTACAAGAAGACATTAATCAACTCAATCTTCAACTCAATCAATTAATTGAACAATACAAGCAAATGATTATTTTAGCTTATAAACTGAGGTCTAACTCTGCTTCAATTGTTTTTATTCTGTCCTCAAAAAACTTTAATCAAGCCAACAAAAGAATGGAATATATGGAGCAAATTACAAAATACAGAGCTAATCAAATTAAACGAATTAACCAGACTAAACAAGAACTTGAACAAAAACTAAGTTTGCTACAACAAAAAAAAGAAGAACAATTGCGTTTGGCAAATCAAAAAGAAATTGAAAAAAGCCATTACATTAATGATTTGCAAAAAAAGAAAAATTACATTCAACAATTAGATTCAAAACAACAAGAACTACAACAAGAGTTGGCTCAACAAAAAAAGAAAGCACAAGATATTAAAAGAGCCATTGATAAAGCCATTAACAAAGAAATTGCCGAGCAAAGAGCAAAGGAAAAAGCCAAGCCAAAAACGGTGGCAGAAACCAAAGAGACTAAACTCACCAATGAAGGTTTTGAAGCCAATAAAGGACGTTTACCTTGGCCAGTGGCTAAAGGAGAAGTGATAAAAGGTTACGGAAAACAACCTCATCCTCTACATCCAGGAGTTTTTACTTATAATAACGGGATTGACATTGCTACGGTGAAAGGTTCAACCGTTAGAGCCGTTTATAGTGGTGTGGTAAGTAGTGTAATTATAATTCCGGGCGCTGGTAAAGCCATTATTATTGCACACGGTAATTACAGAACAATTTATTCAAATTTACAAGAGTCCTACGTACAAAAAGGCGATAAAGTAGTGGCTAAACAAGAAATAGGATCATTATTAGTTAACGCTGATGGCTCTATGTCTGATGTACACTTTGAAATTAGAAAAATAACCTCTGAAGGACAAATTAAAAATCTAAACCCATCTTATTGGTTATATAAGTAAATTTCATCATCTATTTTAAATAGCCTATTTCAATACTCAACATAGGCATAAAAGCGGTTCTTTCTAAATTAAAATTGGCTTGTAAATCAATACCAACACTTAAAAAGGATGCTGGTATATATTTTAATCCTAATTTTGGTAAAAACCCCACCGTCATAAAATTTTTACTTTTATAAGTTTCATTAAATCCCGATTGGTTAATAATTTCATTGGTTCTTTTTAATCCCCAAAGTAACCCAAGCCCTGCTTGATATTGTAATCTAAAATTACCTTTGTCAAAATACTTTCCTCCCATTAAACCTATTTGTTGAAATTTCTCTACTGGAGAAACAAATACAGCAGCTTCATTAAAACTGTAAAAATCGGCAGTGTAAATAAAATTATTTTTTAATACATTAACTTCACCACCAAATGTTAACCCACCTGTAGATTCAGAACCTATGTATATACCAAACTTAGGGTTTATCGAAAATCCATCAATTTTTGAATTTAACTCCTGTCCTATTAACACATTGTTCATCAATAAAAAAACAATTAAAATTGCTTTAAAAGAAAATGGTTTCATATTAAATAGATTTATGATTGATTACAAATATAAAAAAAATGCCGTTCTATTTCAGATAGAACGGCATTTTACAAGTGTTTTTTACAGTTACTTTCCTGCGGTCATCTCTTCAGCCATTTTAACGGCATTATAAGTGTTGGCAATTTTACCAGTAATACTTAAATCTCCCATGCTAACTTTGGTGTCTCCACCAGGAATTGGTGTAATTTTCATACTCACATCTTTACCAGATTTAAGAATGATATCTTTAATTTGTAACATAGTTAATTCAGGATAATATGCTTTTAACAAAGCTGCTAAACCTGTTACCATTGGGGCTGCCATTGAAGTTCCTTGTGCTATTTCATATTCAGATTGTGGCACTGTTGACCAAATTTCTAAACCTGGTGCAAAAATATCAACTGTTTCATCTCCATAATTAGAAAAAGAAGCAGCTAAGTGTTTTTTATATCTAGTAGATGCTCCTACTTCAATCCAGTTTGTAAATCTTTTACTCATTGAAGGAAATTTAGGTGATGGGAAATTAGGATTAGCTTCTTGATCATCAATATCTTCTCCAGAATTACCAGCTGCATGAACTAAAAGCACTCCATGCTCTTCTGCGTATCTTATGGCTTTAATCACCTCTTCAGATTGTGGAGAGTATGATTTACCAAAACTCATATTAACCACTTGTGCACCGTTATCCACAGCATATCTAATAGCCAAAGCAATATCTTTGTCTCTTTCGTCTCCATTCGGTACAGCTCTTATTGGCATAATCCAAACATTATCTGCTACACCATTGTTACCAATGCCGTTATTTCTAATGGCAGCAATAATTCCTGAACAATGTGTACCGTGAAAAGCGTCTGGTCCTTCAACATCATTATTACCGTAATCTGTATCATTAAAATCATTTGGGTTATCACCTACTAACTCTCTTGGGTTAATGTCAGGGTTATAATGATAATCTACTTGAGATTGATAATGTTCAACATATTCTTTAAATTTATCAACTGAAATTCCAGCTTTAAAAAGTCTGTTCATCATAGAAGCATCATCAGATAATTCTGGATCTTTTTTAAGCTTTTTTAAATCTTTAGCCGTGTAATCTCCTCCAAAATGTTTTCTTAATCTTGTATCTGCTTCCGAAAAAGTTTCGTAAAGGCTTTCCATTTGTTTTAATTGTTTCTCAGCATCTGCTCTGTTCTCTTTTACTTTCTCTCTCACTTCTTTATACAAATCATAATCCTTTTTTTCTTCATCTGTCAAGTCAGCATAACTTTTACCTTTATATACTTTGTCTAAAGTTTGATAAATTCTTGTCATTTCTAACTGAACATCATTTAGGTTTTCACCATCTTTATTTCCTAAAAAATTCCATCCATGAACATCATCAATATATCCATTTTTATCGTCATCAATACCATTGTTTGGAATTTCATCTTTATTAGTCCAAATAATGTCTTTTAAATCTTCATGTTCAATATCAACTCCCGAATCTATAACGGCAACAATAACTTTTTTGGGTGTTTTTTTTGATAAAATCTTTTTGTAAGCTTTATCTGTTGACATCCCGTATTTTTTTCCGTTATACCAATTTACAATTTTTTTATTTACTTGCTGTGCATTAACGGTAAACATTAAAAACACAAAGGTAAGTCCTAATAAGTTTTTTAATTTTGTCATTCTATTTTATATTTTTATCAATTCTAATCGCTAAAAGTAATTATTTTTTTCAAAAAAAAGCATATATAAATGTTAAAAGGTGTTATTTTTAGATAATCGATTAAAAAATAGTTTAAATTTGAACAAACTTTTTTTAATGATTGTACGTTAATACATATAGGAGTAAACACACAAGCCCAATATATGAAGTATTTTTTAAGCCTTATTTTACTATTTTGTTTCTTTTTGAGTAATGCTCAGAGATCTCAAGGTGGAATTTATTATAACCATTACAAATCAAAAAACAACACTACTTTAACTGATTTTGCGGTTAAGGGAGATTTTAATCGCATTGTTTCAGATAAAAATGTACACTATAAATATGCTAACAATGGATGGTATTTTATAAGATGTACACCTCAAAATTTAACGCAATTAACTCAAAATGGAGCAGTCACTCAAATTTATTTTACGCCCTCTTTTCCAACTGTTTTAAATGATTCAACTCGTTTATATCAAAATGTTGATTCAGTTTTACAAGGCTACGCCCCCCTAATTGATTCTTTTACTGGTAAAGATGTTATTGTTGGTTATGTTGATACTGGGTTAGACCATCAACACGGTGATTTTTTAAATGATGACGGTAGCAGTAGAGTGTTAAGATATTGGGATCAAAGCTTACCTTTTGATGCTTCTCGTACTCCAACAAAATATGGTTACGGTCAAGTATGGACAAATACCGATATTGATAATGGCATTTGCACCTCAACCGATAATAATGCTCATGGCACAACTGTTACCGGAACAGGGTCGGGTAATGGTAAAGAAAATGGTAAGTTTATGGGAGTTTCACCTAATTCTGACATCATTATTATTGAAACTGATTTTAGTTTAGCCAATTGGACTTTAACAGTGGCAGATGCGGTAGATTATGTTTTTTCTGTTGCAGATTCGCTTGGAAAACCAGCCATTGTAAACACCAGTGTAGGTGATTATTTAGGTAGTCATGACGGCACAGACCCCGCCAGTCATATTATTGATAGTTTATTAAATGAAAAACCGGGAAGAATTGTTGTTGCTGCCGCAGGCAATTCTGGCGCACTCGGTAAATATCACGTTAAAGCCAATGTCAATTCCGACACTTCTTTTACTTGGTTTGAGGTTAATATGTCTTCTGCCTTTGGTAATCCTGCAGTTTATTTTGATTTGTGGGCAGATACGGCAAATTTTAATAATGTTTATTTTGCTATGGGGGCGGATGCTCAATCACCAAATTTTGAATTCAGAGGACGAACTAACTTTTACAATATTCAGAACATTATGGGTATGCAAACCGACTCTATCATGAATAACGGAAATAAATTAAGCCCTGTTGAATTTTATGCTGAAGAAATTAATGGGGTGTATCATTTAGAGGTATTGTTAAATAATATGGATTCAACCAATTATTTATATCGTTTTATGACTTATGGCTCTGGTTTGTATGATGCTTGGGGAGGTAGTGTTTTTGGAATTTCTAACATTAAATCAACGGGTCTGCCTTCTACCTCTACCAACCCCGACATGGCTTTTTATCACATGCCCGATACCTTAACAACCATAGTTAGTTCTTGGACTTGCTCTCCAAACGTCATTACTGTTGGAAATTACAACAATAAAAAAGATTATATTGATGTTAATGGTAACCTCTATGTATTTCCGACTTTAATTCCTGGTGATTTAGCTCCCTCATCAAGTAAAGGACCAAGCAGAACAGGAGTACAAAAACCTGATGTAGTAGCTACAGGTGATGGTTCAATTAGCTCTTGCCCAAGTTTTTTGTATTTGAGTAATCCAACCTCTAACGCTTTAGCAGAAGGAGGAAAACATGTTAGAAATGGAGGTACTTCTATGGCGTCTCCAGTAATTGCCGGTATTGCCGCCTTGTATCTTGAAAAATGTCCCACATCAACTTATGCGGATTTTAAATCCGATTTAATTAACAGTACATTTCAAGATAATTATACAGGAACAACCCCCAATTATGCATTTGGTTATGGCAAGGTTGATGCGTTTAAACTATTAAACACTACTAATTTTGATGTTACTTTATTAGGCGATACTTTAATTTGTGAAACTCCCGTTGAGTTTATTACTTTAGAAGATAATTTTCAAACATACGAATGGTTTGATGGTAACACAACTAATTCAATTTTAATGAATGTTACGGACACTGTTTATCTTTCTGTAACTAATAGCAGAGGCTGTAAAGCATTATCTGACACCATTAGAGTAGTTAAAGGGAGTGTTCCTTTGTCTCCTATAATTAATATTTTAGGTGGTGGCTTAGTTACTACTCCTGCCGATCATTACATTTGGTATTTTAATGGTGATACTATTCAAGGTGCTACAGAACAATTCTATAATCCAGATACTTCTGGTATTTATTCTGTTGAAGTTTTTGGACCTGAGGGTTGCTCTTTAACATCTGATACCGTTTCTATTGACCTTTCAACCATTAACGAATTAAAGCAAAATGAATTTGTTGTGTTTCCTAATCCTTTTACAAGTAGTTTTCAAATTATTAAAAATGATTATTATCAAGTTGAAATTCAAATTAATGATATGAATGGTAAAAATGTTTTTAATTATATTGAATTTGATTCTACTGATTTATTTATCTCTGTTGACCTACCCGAATTAGAAGCTGGAATGTATTTTATTACTTTAAAATACGATAATAGTTATAAAACTTTCAAATTAATTAAAAATTAAACTCATCTAATAAAAGATTATATAAATAATTATTATTTTCGCAATCAAAATTTTTACAAATGGATTTAAAAGGTATCATTTCAATTTCTGGTAAACCAGGTTTATTTAAAGTGGCAGCTAATGGGCGTAACAATATTATTGTTCAAGCCTTAGATGGTGGAAAAAAGTTCCCCGTATTTGCAACCGACAAAATTTCGGCCTTAGAGGACATAAGTATTTACACTTATGAAGAAGATGTGCCTTTAACTGAGGTTTACATCAAATTGGCAGAATTAGAAGGATACAAAAAATCCATTAACCATAAAGAACCAGGGGCAAAATTAAGAGAAAAAACCCTTGAGTTTTTACCTGATTTTGATGAAGATAGAGTGTATGATTCTGACCTTAAAAAGTTATTTCAATGGTATAATTTGTTAGTAGATAACGGAATTATTACCAAACCTAAAGGTAAAACAAAAAAATCTAAAGAAGAAGAATAAAATATTTTAAACCTCATCAATTTGATGAGGTTTTTTTGTAGATTTACATTAATGAATTTATCAAATCAAGAAAAAAATAGGTATAACAGACACCTTATTTTAGATAAAGTAGGCATTGAAGGGCAACAAAAACTAAAATCGGCAAAAGTATTGGTAGTTGGTGCTGGTGGTTTGGGTTGTCCTGCGTTACAATATTTAACCGCCGCAGGTGTAGGTACAATTGGAATGGTAGATTTTGATACTGTTGATGAATCTAATTTACAACGCCAAATTTTATTTAATATTAATGACATTGGACAATCTAAAGTTGTAGCTGCCAAACAACATTTAAGTCAGCTAAATCCGTTAATAAATTTTGTAACGTTTAATCAAGAGTTAACACCCGCTAATGCTGAGGCTATTTTTTCGGACTTTGATATTATTATTGATGGAAC
>CAYQRJ010000027.1:0-15000 GCA_964419855.1 uncultured Crocinitomix sp. | reverse complement strand
CGTCTTCTTCTGCGTTTACCTTTCCCCATGCCTTGCATGGCGCAAATATTTCTTTCCCAAGGTTTAAACGTAATCATTAAACCATACATACTGTACCAATCTTTTGTTCTAGAGTTGCCTCTGTTCATACCTTCAGAAAAATAGGATTGATGATTTAAGCTAGGGTCGGCAAGTTGGCTAGCTAAAGGGCCTTTTAAGGCTTGTAATGCTAATGGATTAACATATTTGCCTGACACATCATCAATATAATCTGTAAATGTTTTTCTGATGCCATACTCAATAGAAATAGCTAAACGTTCTTTTAAATTAAATTTAACGCCAATACCTAAAGGAATTGAAATTTGATTGAGGTTGTATGGTTTTTTAGAATTAAGAATGGTTCCTTGTCCTTCTGTACCCAATTCTTGCAATATAATTTCGTTTCCAAATTCATCTTTAACCTTAGGGTTCATTCTAAAGTAAGCAATTTCGTAGAAAAAATAGGGGGAAATAGGGTATTTCATATCGTTGATGCGATATTTAACCAAATCAATTTCAAAACCAGCGGCAATTTCAATAATATTTGAATAAAAAGACAAGTTTCGGTTAATTTGATAAGCGTCTTTAGATTTAGAATCATCACCATAAATGTTGCCATAACTTGCGGTCATTCTAAAAGAGTGGCGGTTAGATAAATTATACCTCACTATTAAGCCACCTGCCCAATCACTGTATTTGAAATGAGTTTTGGGATTCAAATCTCCAATATAGTATGATCCACCTCCCATTATGCCCATTTCAAAAGCCGCTCTAAACGTATCTGACTGAGCATAATTAATGCTACAAACGAATAAAAATATACCGAGTAAAAATGGTTTAATCATACCTTAAAATCTAGGAATAAACTTAGTTCCTTTGATTAAACGATAATGAACAGAAATTATTGTAAAAGCGTAGGCATCTGTATAATTAGGATCGCCTCTTTGCAAGTAATTATTGGCGCCATTAGCATATTGTTTAACACCTGTGTAACCTAATGACGGGTCTAAAGCTCTATCAGATAAAGCGGCGGCAACAGGACCATTAGCTGTGGCAATTTCATTAGGTAGGTAGTAAGATGTACTTACATCATCAATGTAATCTGTAAATGTGTAGCGCAAAGAGGTTTCAATACCTATAGACCAATGTTTATCAATTAAAATTTTAGCCCCAATTCCTAATGGAATAGCTAAAGTATATCTGTGATATTTATCTGGACGACCAGCTAAACCTTGTCCTTCAGTTCCTAAAGGTTGAAGCTTTACCCATTCACCATTATATTTGGCTTTTGGCTGAAAAAATGTAAATCCAATACCAGTTACAAAATAAGGTGAAACGGTTAATTTTTTACTTCCCCATGTGCCACTTACTTTGTAATTGTGTCTCACATGTTCAGTAAAAGGATACAATTCAACAGATGCCATTAATTCCCATAAACCTGATCTAAAGCTTAAATTTCTATTGTGTCTTACGGCTTCTTTTGAAAAAGCATCATCACCAGAAACATAGGATGTAATAAAAGAACCTTTTAAAGATACTGCAGGTGTTAACATATATTTATACCCCATCATTATTGTTGGTCTGGTAGCTTTAAAATTGTAATCTTTAAAAGCATGTGTACCTATAGTCTTAGATCCTCCAAGGTCACCAAAAAAACTTGACGCTCCAATTCCCATTTGCACCTCATGTCTTGATCTTCTCCATGCTTGGGCGTTAGCAATAGTCACACTAAGCATAAAAATAGATGACAATAATAATAGTTTACTTTTCATTTCAAATTTTATACGATTTCTCCTAAAAATGGTTTCAAACCATAAATTTATTAAAAATCCAACGCCAAATGTACAACTTTTTTTTTAATTATTAACACTCAATAGTTTACTTAATCGTATAAAATCTGCAACAGACAATCTTTCTGGTCTTAAACTAAATATATCAATTGATTTATCAACTGTTTCAGGAATTAGTGATTTTAAAGAGTTTCGTAATGTTTTTCGTCTTTGGTTAAAGGCTTGTTTTACAACCTGTTTAAAAAAAATTTCATCACAATCTAATTGTTTCACCTCATTACGCACTAATCTAATCACTCCAGATTTTACTTTAGGAGGTGGATTAAAGACGTGTTCATCTACAGTAAATAAGTAGTCTATATCGTAAAAAGCTTGTAGTAATACAGAGGTAATACCATAAGTTTTTGAGCCAGGTTTTTCTGCTATTCGCTCTGCTACTTCTTTCTGAAACATACCTACCACTTCAGGTATTTGATTTTTATATTCTAATACTTTAAATAAAATTTGTGTTGAGATGTTATAAGGAAAATTTCCTACTACAGCAAATGGCTCGTCTCCCATAAGTTGTGTTAAGTCTATTTTTAAAAAGTCGGTTGAATAAATTTTATCCGATAAATTGGTGTAATTTTTTTGTAAATATTCAACAGATTCAGTATCTATTTCAATTACATGCGTATCAAAATCATCTCTTTTTAATAAAAATTGAGTTAATGCTCCCATACCAGGACCAACCTCTAATATTTTTTTGTATTTACCGTTGGGCTGAATAGCATCACTAATTTTTTGACAAATGGATAAATCGGTTAAAAAATGCTGTCCTAAATGTTTTTTGGCTTTGACTGACATAACCTTTTAAAAGATTTCCTCCACGTTTAAAAGTGTTCTAAACGCAACGGATTTATCAGCCCATTTTTTGTTGTGTTCTTGTTGTAGTTTTGGTGCGTGCTCGGTCTGATACTTATTGTAATCATCCATATTATTTAAAAGGTATTGAATTGAAAATGATTCTCCACCCTCTGATTCTGCTAAAATTTTAGACAATTTGGCTTCTAAAAACAACCCCGTTTTCATTACATCAGGAATATGAACTTCTTTCATCCACTTTAACCATTCATCTTTAACATCATGGTCAATATTAACCGTTACATTGTAAATTACTTTCATGTTTAAACGCCTTTAATTTCTCTAAACTTTTTTCGTGATTCAGCAGTGTATAAACTTCCACTAAAATCAAACAATATTTTTTTATAATACTCTGCAGCTTTTTCTTTATCATTCAAATTATACTCATAAATATGTGCAATTCTGTAACAAGCATCATCAGCTAATATATCTTGCGAATAATTAGTTAGAACCAAGTTATAAAATTCAATGGCTTTGTCCCAATTTTGCATTTTTTGATAAATTTCACCTTTTTTAAATAGTATTTCATCCACTAAACTATGAAAAGGATATTGTGCTTCAATGGAATCTAATTGAGCTAAAGCTTTGTTATATTTGTTTTGCTGTAATAATAAATCTGCCTTGGCAAACATCATTACTGGGGCTTGTGTAGTATCAATTCCTAAATTATCTTGTAATAATAACGACAGTTGCATAGCATCATTGGCAATTAATTTTGTTGTGGATGCTTTTAAAACATCTAACTGAGCTTTGGCGTATTCAAATTCTCCATCATAATAAAAAACTTTGGCATTTTTAAATTTTGCCTCATGTCCAATAGGTTCTTCAGAAAAATCTTTAGCTACTTGCATATATAAAATTGAGGCATCCCAAATTTTATCATCAACAATATAAATGTCGCCTAACAACACTTTTAATTTAGCTTTTTGTAATGGTGATAATCCTAATTTTAATGCTTCATTTATTAGTGTTTCTGCTTTTTTAGGCTCGTCTAAGTAAAAGGCATATATTTTAGCCAACCTTTCCATAATTTCAACGGTTTGTTGATTTTTTCCTAACTCACTCAAAGCATTTTCGTAATCAGTAGCCACTAATTTTAATTCGGTTTTGTTAAAACCAGATTGTTGTGTTAACTCCAAAAAACTAACATCTAAATTTTCTTGAACGGCTCTAAGATAATAAGGTTTGTTAGGTCCTAAATTGATGACATATTTATATGCTTTTCTGGCGTTAATGTATGATTTATTTGCTTTACAAACATTTCCAATTTCAAATACTTTTGAACCATCATTTTTGGTTCTTTTATCTAACGCTTTTGCTTGAATAACAGCGCCAGCAAATTCTTTTTTTTGTAAATAAAGCCATATTAACATTTGATTGTAATAGGTTTTGTTTGGATTTTTTTGAATACGTAAAAGTAAGGCATTTTTTAACATCTCTACTTGGTCAGGGTCTTCTTCAAAATCTATATTGCGAGACAAATAGGTTTGAGTAATGTTTAAATAGGTAGAGCTGTAATCTAACAAATCTAAGTATTCTTTAATCATTAACTCCGTTTTATTTTGACGGGCATACAAGTCGGCTAACTCAATGTTAAATTGGTAGCCCTTTTTTATCATTTCTTTACCTTTAAGGTAGGTTTTTAAAGCAAAATCATATTTACTTCTGTTAACAAATTCACGTCCTAAAACGGTTATTTTATTTTGAATGGGAGGCAATTCATCAACCATTTTTTGATAGATGATGTTAGCTTTATCTTGTCTGTCGGTTAATTCATAAATGTTGGCGAGTTGAAATTTATAAAAGTCATCATACTTAAATTTTTTAACTTTTTTATTGACAACTTTTTCAGCTTCATCATATTTTTTTTGATAAATTAAACAATTCACATATTGTTCAAAAACAGATTTAGAATCGTATTTTTTTACTGCTTTAGCAAAATAGACCTCTGCCTTATCAAACTCACCTTTGTTGTAATAATATTTAGCGAGTTTAACATCATCTTGCGAAAAACAAATTTGAGACATTCCTAAAAATAGAAATGCTATGATTAATAAATTAATATGTTTAATCGCTTTGTTTTTCATTCATTATTTTTGTCAAGTAATTTGATATTTCAGGTGTTGCAAAATAAAAATATATTTTAGCATTTTTTTGCATTTTATCGTATTCGGTTACTGAATTTAATAACAATTTAGTATCGCTTTTTTCAACACTTAAATAATTATTAATTTGCTCTTTACTGTACAATCCGTTTAAAATGTCTGTTTTTAAATTTGCAAACTGAATTTTAAGAGCTTTTAACTCGTTAAGCATATTACCTTTTTCCTCTTTTGCTCCTTTTAAATGTTTTCTGACATATTTATTGTAGTTAAGCTTTTGAGCAAAATCTTGGTCAATGGTATCGCTAACATAAAAACGTTTAATTAATTTTTCGTTTGAAAGGGCGGTTTCTTGCATATAGGCTAAACTATCAAAATCTATTCCATTTAAAATTGTTTTAACACTATCTAATTTTTTAGAGTAAGTGTCAATTTCTTTTAATTCATCAGCATATTTAGTTTCGGGGTTACAAGCAGAAAGCAAAATTAGCCCAATAAAAGCAAAAGCAAAATGTTTCATTTCATCAAATTTTATCAAATCCTGTGTAAGGTACTAAAACTTTTGGAATATTAATTCCAGTTTCGGTTTGATTATTTTCTAATATAGATGCTAAAATTCTAGGTAATGCTAAAGCACTTCCGTTTAAGGTGTGAGCCAATTGATTTTTTTTGTTTTCGTTTTTAAAACGTAATTTTAATCTATTAGCTTGGAACGTTTCAAAGTTTGAGATTGAGCTCACTTCTAACCATCTTTCTTGTGCAGCAGAATAGACTTCTAAATCATAAGTTAAAGCAGATGTAAATCCTAAATCTCCACCACAAAGTCTTAATTTACGATAGGGGAGTTCTAGTTTTTTTAACAGACTTTCAACGTAAGTCACCATCTCGTCTAATACTTTGTAAGAGTCATCTGGGTGTTCTACTCTAACAATTTCAACTTTATCAAATTGGTGTAAACGGTTCAATCCTCTAACGTGTTTACCATAAGACCCCGCCTCACGTCTAAAGCAAGGTGTGTAACCAGTGACTTTAATTGGGAAATCTTCTTTTTTTAGAATGACATCTCTAAACATATTGGTTAAAGGTACTTCAGCTGTTGGAATTAAGTATAAATCATCTACCTGACAATGGTACATTTGCCCTTCTTTATCAGGTAATTGACCTGTGCCATAACCAGATGCTTCATTAACCACAAAAGGCGGAATAATTTCTTTGTATCCAGCATCTCTGGCCTCATCTAAAAAAAAGTTGATTAAGGCACGTTGTAATCTGGCACCTTTACCAATGTAAAACGGAAAACCAGCTCCAGTTACTTTAACGCCTAATTCAAAATCAATTAAATTATATTTTTTTGCTAATTCCCAATGAGGTACTGCGTTTTTAGGTAGATGTTGTTGAGGAGCGTCTTCAAATACCACTTCATTATCCTCATCAGAGTTACCTTCTGGCACACTAGGATGAGGAATATTAGGAATTTCGTAAAGTTTTTTGGTAATGGCGTCTGCCAATTCATTCACTTTTTGAGTCAATGATTTACTTTTCTCTTTTAAGTCAGCTGTTTTGGCTTTAGCTTGATTGGCTTCATCTACTTTGCCTTGTCCAAATAACATTCCTATTTCTTTTGCAATTTTATTGGATTCAGCAGCAATTTGGTCTAATTCTGTTTTAGTTTCTCTCCATTCTTTATCAAGAGATAATATATCGTTAAAAATAGGTTGAGCATCAAAGTTTCTTACTGTAAGACGTTCAATCATTTCATTTTTTTGTTCTTTTATTCTGCTAATTTCTAACATATTATGTTTTGGTTAAAATCAATATAGATTTGGATATTTTTAAACACAAAAACCCCAAACGTCATTAGACGAATGGAGTTTTTGACAATTGGTTTATAAAGCTTACGCTTCAGTTTCGAAAGGAACTACAGATACGTAAGATTTGTTATCTTTTTTCTTTCTGAATTCTACCACTCCGTCAACTAAGGCAAACAAAGTATGGTCTTTACCCATACCAACATTGTTACCTGGACGGTGTTTTGTTCCTCTTTGTCTAACGATAATATTTCCTGAAATGGCAGCTTGTCCACCAAAAATCTTAACTCCTAAACGTTTCGATTCTGATTCTCTACCATTTTTCGAACTACCTACACCTTTCTTATGTGCCATTTTATTATAGTTTTAATCAATTAATATTTTTAATTTATTTTAAAGCGTCAATTAACTCAGCTTTTTTCATAGAAGTGTAACCTGTTAAACCTCTTTCTTTAGCTAAAGCTTTTAACTCAGCAACTGTCATTCCTGAAATATCAGTTGTGGCAGTTTCTTTTTTAGCTGCTTTTGGTTTAGCTTCTGTTTTAGTTTCAACCTTAGCTTTAACCTCTTCTTTTTTTGGTTCAGCTTTTTTAGCTGCTGGTTTTGCACCACTTGCTACAATAGATTCAACTTTAATTTCAGTTAAATACTGTCTGTGACCATTTTTCTTTTTGTAACCTTTTCTTCTTTTCTTTTTGAAAACAATTACTTTATCTCCTTTTAAGTGTCTTAACACTGAAGCGGATACCTGAGCACCGCTAATAACTGGGGCGCCAACTGTTACTCCTCCTTTGTCATCAATTAAATACACATCATCAAATTTGATTTTATCTCCTTCTTTTGCATCTAATCTATGAACGAAAAGTTGTTGGTCTTTTTCAACTTTAAATTGTTGCCCTGCTATTTCTACAATTGCGTACATACAAATTTGTTTTTCGTTATTAATAATTTTTTGGACTGCAAAGATAGTAATTTATTTTTTAACTATGTATTTTTAATTAAAAAAAAGTCATTATAGGTCAATTACACCCCAAATGTTTTTTTATTAATTGATGAAATTAGAACAATAAATGTTTAACTAAATTAATTAAAAGTCCTTTTTATTGGCTTTTCTAATGATATTTAATGCTGGTAGCACAACCCATAAAAGTAGGACGCTTAAAGAGGATAATATCCCTAAAGAAGTACCAAAAAAATCTTTAAATACTGCCCCTGTATAACCAAGTAAAGCAGAAATATCTAGTTTTAATAAAATTAAAATTCTTGATAAATCAATAGGGTTAAACATAGTGGCTGCTAATGAAAATTTTTCTAAAGGATACTCATTAAACATAACTAATGAAATTAAGAATAAGCCATCATAAATAACCGCCATAAACAACCACATTAAAATGGCATAACCAAATCCTTTTATTTTATTTTCGGTAGAAAGGGAGATGTTGTAGGATAGAGCGACAAAAATAAAATTTAAAAATGCACCTACAACTAACAGTAAAACAAAATTAAAAATAACTGCAGATTTAAACAAACCATAAGCCACAAAAGGAATACCTAGACCCAACACTAAACTTAAAGTTAATGATAAAGAAATTCCTATATACTGCCCTATAAAAATTTTATTTCGCTTAATGGGTTGCGCCAATAACAGTTCGGTAAACTCTCTGGAATTATAGTAATACATCACACCAAAAATGGTTCCTATTAGTGGTGTTAAAACTATAATGATATTCATCAATGTAATGATGGCTTTATCCATATTATTGTTTAAGAACAATAAAACAAATCCTAGTATTAAATAAAAAATAAAATAAACGTAACTCCATCTGCTACGCAATAAATCTTGAATTGAATATTTTAATATTTTAAGCATATTGTTTTTTAATTAAGTTGGCAATAGCAATTTCTAAAGATGAACTGTTGGTTTGAGTTTTAAGAGCGTCTATTGTTCCTTTAAAATAAATTTTTCCATCTAATAAAAACACAATTTCATCAGATATTTCCTCAACAAAACTCATAATGTGGCTGGTAATAAGTATTGTTTTTCCGTCTTTTCTAGCTTTGTTAATTAAATCTTTTAAAATTAATAATGCAATAGGGTCTAGTCCTGTGGTGGGTTCGTCTAAAATAATTAAATCGTTATCAAACATAAAAGTTAAAACAATATTTACTTTTTGTTTAGTTCCTCCTGATAAATTTCCGAGTTTTTGTTTTAAAAAAGGGGTTAAACCAAACAATTCAATTAACTCTTGTTCGTTGGTATTTTCAGCCCTTAAGTTTTTAACCATTTTTATCAATTCATTAACTGATAAATTAGCAGGGAAATTAGCAATTTGAGGTAAATAATTAATGTTTTTACGATATTCCCATTTTTTTAAAATACTTTTTCCTTCATAATAAATTTGACCTGAGTTAGGAATTACCATTCCTAAAATAGATTTTATAAGTGTAGTTTTTCCAGAGCCATTAGGTCCTAAAATTGCAAATACACCACCAGTATTAATCTCCAAATCAAGATTGTTTAAAACAACTAGTTTACCAAATTTTTTATTTAATTTTTCAATTTTAATCATTAATTACTTTCATTACAGGTTTGTTATCTACTAAATCATCTGGGGTAAAAACAGGTGATACTTTTTCAGAAAAATTAATTATATCTACAAATAAACTCCTTAAAAGAATCAATGTTTCGGGGGTTTGATTAACAATATAAGAAAATAGTTTTACAGGTCTGTAAGGTACATCTCCTATTCCATCTTTGTTTAAATCGTAACCAGTATATTCGCTCCAATAATTGGCTTCAAATTTATTGTCGTTTAATCTGCTATTGTATGACAAATCAAAAGAATTGTACATAAAATTATTAAACATAAACACATTAGTGTAGCAACCCCCTGTAAATTTTATGCCCCAACCATTTCTAACAAAAAAATTGTGTTCGTATTTTATTCTTGTGCATCCTTCAATATTAATTCCAATGGTGTTTTGTTCAAATAAGTTGTGGTGAATTTCAGCGTCATAAATTTCTTTTAAAAGTAAACCATAAGAAGCGGTTCCCCAATTATAGTGAAAAGTGTTGTGGTGCATATTAATAAATTTAGAAAACATTACTGCTACACCTGCTCCATTTTTATTAAATTCGTTATGATGATACTCATCATGATTAGAAAACATAAAATGTAAGCCATATCTTATATTTTCGGTGCTTATATTATTAGATATAAAACTGTTATCAACAAATTCAAAATAAATGCCATCTCTTAAATGAGAGACGTGATTTTTTTCAATTCTCATATCAGTGCTGTGCCAAATATGAATGCCGTTACCCGAGTTTGATTCTTCAATAGCCTCTCCTGACACTCTGTTGTTTAAGATTAATCCCCATTTAGATTTTTCAATCATTAAGCCAAAAAAAACTTTTTCTAACACATTGTTTTTAATGGTAAAGTTTTTACTATTTAATATTCTAATAGCAGAATAATCTTTAGTGTAGCTTTGTTTAACGTTTCTAATTGTAAATCCTTCAACTGAAAAATTATTTGCTTCAATAATTAGTATATAACCTTTGTTTTTTCCATCAATTATTGGGTTGTTTTCGCCTATTAAATGAATACCTTTTCCCATTAAAATACTGTCTTCATTATACACTCCTTCTTTAACCAAAACGGTATCGTTTTCATAAGCTATATCAATTCCTTTTTGAATAGTTTTAACATTACAAGTACTACAAACTGTAATTGTTTTTGCCAAAGCTGGTGATGATAAAAGTAAAATAGAAAACAAAGAGAATAGAACTTTCATTTATTGTTTTAATTTAGATTTTAATTCAGTCCAAGAATAGAGTTCTCCTCCATTATCATTTTGATATTTTTCGGCAATTTCTTTAGAAGAAAAGGCGGATAAATAAGCTCCCATAGGGCTTTTAATTTTTTTTGAGATTAAAAAAGTAGCACTTTTAGCATCAATTAAGTCTCCAGGGTTATCATAATTGGCTACTAAAATAAAAGCCATTTTATCTTCATTATTTTTTTGTTTCAAATCGTTAACCATACACTCTATGGCGTCATAAACATAAGATTTGCCTTTTTTAGTAGTTAATTCAGCTGCATGTGTTTTATCTACTACTGTCATATCACAAAAATGGCAATGGTCATCACCATAATTAATGGGTTTTGGCTCTACTTTACACGATAGTAAAATAAAAGTTGAAATAAATAGAATTAATAGTTTGAAATTAGTTTTCATATCATTTAATAAAATACAAATATAACACCTTAAAACATTAAAAAGTTATTTGGCTATAAATTTATAACCAAATAACTTTAACTTATAATCAATACTAAGATTTTTTTGGAGCTAAATACCATGCTAGAGCTACTAACACTACTGCTCCAATTATAAAATAAGCCCCTTCAGAAGGGTAAGAATACACTTCAAAATTAAGCATTTTTTTGTAGCCAAATATAGGAGGGTTGTATGCCATTATTTCGCCAGTTTTAGGGTCTGTCATTTTTAAAATGGCATTTGGATCTAACTCACTACCATACTTTTGAAGCCAAGAATAAAAATCATACACTCCTAACAACCCTAACACAGCAAGTAGGCCAACCCATATAGCATATAATTTTTTACGTCCTAACACTCCAAAAACAACACCTAAAGCAATCATTACACCCACTATGATGGGCATATATGTAAACTCAAGAAAAGGTTCAATTTCACCTTTTTTTACATTTTCTGCTGATGGTAAATGGTGCATTCCAATATAATGATTTAATAAATCAATGTTATTAACATCATTAAATTGTACACCATCAGATAATTTATTGATGTGAATATTCAACCCTAAAGGTTCAGGATATTGAGGAGCAACTAATGTTATTTTCCACAACGGGTAAGTAAATAACGCCAACAGCATTAAACTTCCTATAATCATTATAATTTTATCTTTTCTCATCTCTTTTGTTTTTACAACTTTAAAAAGTAGCTAAAGCACTTAAATATTTTAAGTAACAAAAGTTACATTTAGAGTCAGATTAATACAAAAACAGGTTGAATTTTCACCCAACCTATTTTTGATAATATTACTTATTTTACTTGACTATTATAAGTCATCTTCTCCTGGTACTTCATCATCAAGTGTATATTTTAGAGGTGTGCTAGATCCTTTAGCAGACACTCTAACATATCCTTGCATTTCTTGATGTAGAGCAGAACAGAAATCAGTACAATAGAATGGCCACACACCAACTTCTTTAGGGTACCAAACAAATGTTTCGGTTCTACCAGGCATAATTAATAACTCAGAAGTATTAGCACCAATCATTGAAATACCATGAGGCACATCATAATCTTGCTCTAAGTTAGTTACGTGGAAATACACTTTATCACCAACTTTTATTCCTTCAATATTGTCAGGAGAGAAGTGAGAACGAATCATAGACATATAAATATGTACTTCATTTCCGTTTCTTTCTACTCTTGTTTCTGCTTCACTTTTAACAGCATAAGGATGTTTATTTTCCTCTAAGCTATATATTTTTTGTGATTTAGGAGCAATTAAATCTGCAGGACAACCAGCAGCATAATGAGGTTCACCAATAGTTGGGAAATCTAATAATAATTCAAGTTTTTCACCAGATATATCAAATAATTGAGCAGATTGACAAACTTCAGGACCAGTTGGTAAATAACGGTCTTTAGTAATTTTGTTCATAGCTACTAAATATTTATCAAATGGTTTTCTTGAGTTACCACCTGGAATCATTAAGTGACCTACAGAATAATAAACAGGATGTCTGTCAATTACTTTTAAATCTTTAATGTTCCATTTTACTACTTCAGAAGAAATAAAGAATGTAGTATAAGCATTTCCTCTTGTATCAAACTCAGTATGTAGAGGTCCTAATCCTGGTTGCTCTAAAGAACCATAGTTAATGGCTTCAAAATCTAAAACAGGAATTCCATAAGCTTCTCCGTCAAAAGCTTTGTCTTCAATTGCTTTTAACATTTTAGTAAAAGAGTGTACAGTCATTGTAGCGGCTAATTTACCGTTACCAATAATGTATTCACCAGTTGGGTCAACATCACAACCATGAGGAGATTTTGGTGTTGGTAAGAAATAAATTGCGCCAGGCACATCTTTTGGATCAATAATCAACACTTCTTTTTCCATTACAGTAGTTGCTGCATGAGTATCATCATTCCAAGTATTGTGAGCGTAATTTGCAGGTTCTTTTGTTCCTACACCATTAGCTATGTACTCTTCAATTTTTTTCCAATTGATAGCTGCAATATAATCTTTATCATTTTGAGAAGCATTTACCTCTAACAAAGTATTAGCTTCTTCAGTATTATAAGATGAGAAGAACATCCAACCATGAGATTTATCTCTACCAGGGTGAGCTAAATCAAAATTATAACCTGGCATTCTGATTTGGAATGCAATATTCATATTTCCATTTTCAGGATCTACTTTAACAAAAGAGATAGAGCCTTTAAAATTTCCTTTCATTTCAGAAATAGGCATATCTCTTTGAGGTGCAGGCACAGCAAAACGAGTACCACATACAATATACTCTGTATTTTCAGTTACAAATGTAGAACTGTGGTTACCAGCTGAGTTTGGAATTTCAAGAATTTCTTCTGTTTCAAATGTTTCTAAACTGATTCTGGCAACACGTGGTGTATTGTTTTCATTAATAAACACCCAACGTCCGTCTAATTCACCATTGGTTTGAGAAATATCAGGGTGGTGAGAATCTCCCCAAGGAATAAATCCGTGAGAGGTATTTAACATTGGTTTGGTTTCTTCATTGTAACCATACCCTTTTTCTGGATCTTGTGAAAAGACAGGGATTACTCTAAACAATCTACCTGAAGGCAAACCATAAACAGCTAACTGTCCACTAAATCCACCCGATATAAATGCATAAAATTCATCATGATCTCCAGGTTTTACATATACTTTTTCAGCAGCACCACTCGATAGGGCACCATCTGAGCTACTTTTTTCTCCTTTTGTTGGTGCACCACAACTTGCTACGATAAGTGATGCCGTTACAACGGAAAAAAGCGGTTTAAAAATTGATTTCATATTCGTTTGTTTTTATATTTGATACTAATTTTTCGTTCTTAAATATTCAAAAATGGCTCTTGCTTCATCTTCAGATAAACTTTGATTAGCCATTGGAGAAGAATACTCAGCTAATAAAGCTTTAGCAATTGGATCTTCTGCAACCATTCCTTCTGGATTTAAAATCATATTCATAATCCATTCAGGAGCTCTTCTTTCTGTAACTCCTTTTAATGCTGGTCCTACAAATCTTTTTTTAATTTTATGACAAGCAGTACAATTGGCTTTAAATATTTCTTTACCTTCTTCAACAAGGGCATCATCAATATCTCCCACTTCAACTGATGAAATTGGACCAATACCTTTGTTGTCCATATCAACAGAAGGACCTTCAACTTCTTCTTCAATAACAACTACTTCTTCCACAACAGGCTCTTCCACTACTTCTTCTGTTTGGGCAGTTTCATTTGAAGCTTCATCATGACTTGCTTCTTCTGTTGAATTACCTCCACATGAGGTAAAAAACAATGTTGCAAATAATACAACGCTTAACTTTACTTTTTTCATTGATTTAGTTTATATTTTAGTTAATTAATTACTATTTTATTCTGGTAAGATAACATCATCAATTACATGTACCCATCCATTACTTACTTTGTGAGATTCTAAAATTGGAAAACCTCCCACTAAAACTTTATCACCATCTACAGTTACTTCAACATAATTACCAGATGCCATATATAATTTACGTCCTTTTTTGGCTTCTTTTTTTAATTGTTTAATTGGATAATTTGCTGGAGCTACGTGATTTTTTAAAATCCCTGCTAACTCACTTTTATCTTCAGGTTCTAATAGTTTATCTAAAGTTCCTTCTGGCAACTTATCAAACCCTGAGTTCATAGGAGCAAAAACTGTTAATGGTCCTGCATTTACTAATACATCTTCAATATGAGTTTCAGTAACGGCAGTACATAATGTACTAAATCTTTCATCAGACAAAGCTAATTGTAGGGCATTCATATCAGACACACCATCTACAACTCCAGATTGACCGTGATTTTCAGTAGAAACTTCTTCAACTACCGTGGTTTCAGTACTAGTTTCAGTACCATGTTCATCTTTATCAGCATTTTCCCCTCCTCCACATGAGGTAAAAAACATTGCTGAAAACAATAATAAACTTATGCTTACTTTTTTCATTTTACTTTTTTTTTAAAATTTAACACAACAAAGTTCCTTTTATTATTGTTAGCTAATACTGACACATATCATCTTTTTATACTGATATTAATCATTAAACTTAATCC
>CAYQRJ010000026.1:12617-15125 GCA_964419855.1 uncultured Crocinitomix sp. | reverse complement strand
CGTACACAAACAATAAAATCGGCAATGCCTTTGTTGTCTTCTTCAAGTTTAGAAATATCCTCTTGTGTTACCGTAGATAAAGTTAAAATTTTACTAGTGTCTATTTGTTTTTTTAGATAATAAATAATGCCTTCATAATTATCGGAATGGTAGGCACCTTGGTAGTGTAAAAATACTGTTTGTGGGGTAGTGTTTTTTAGAATAAAATAAGCCATTGTGGCATCTTTTATGGCTTGAGCAGTTGCCATACCTTCTCCGCCGTGAGGCATTTTGTAAATGTCTTTATAGCACGCTATGGTTGAATCAAATTCAAATTGATTTAAAGGTACAATGTATGATTTTGCTAGGTCAGATAATTTTTCTAATGATTTTAACCCTTTTTTGTAAACCATATTGGCGTAGCGTCTTGGGATATTGGTGGCAATAAATTTTAATTGATTGGTTTTTGCAAATTCAATTAAGGGTTTGTAATCTGTATTGTAATTGGGCCATAAACGCATTTCGTTTTGATAGTTTTTAGATGAAATTAACCCTTGTAAATATTCATCTAAAATGTATTGATTATCCGCTTCAAACATTTCGGCGCCTAAGGTTAGTTTTTTTTTGTAAATATAAAACAGGCGTTGAGTTAATTCTAATTGTAACCAATGTGAAATGGCATTGTTGTGGTATTCTCCAAAAAATATATGCGATTTTTCAGCAGTGGCTTTTATTACTTTTTCAAATGATACTTCTTTACCTTTTGAATTGTAAATTTTATAGGCGTCAAAATGTTTAACTGAAAAACCTAAAAAGGTGGATAAAATAAAAATAAATAATGTTACTTTTTTCATAATTATTAATTGTTTGAATGTTTAAAAACAAAGTTAGTTAAAAAATAGATATTATATATGAACAACATTAACGAATGGTGTTTCTTTAACATTTTTTTCTATTTCTTTTTTTAAAAACTTAATAAAATCAGGTTGATGAATGTATTGCAAAAAATTTTCGTACCGTTCTTGAAAACTGTTTTGAGGATATATTTTTTCTTTTAGCCGTTTAATTTGGTTAACTAATTGTTCTTGTTGTTTTTTTTCGCTTTGCAAAATCTTTTTTTCAATTTTGTTTAGTTGATTATTCATTTTTGTTAGTTCACTTTCAATAAACCTAGTTAAACCAACATCCTTTTTGTTTGTTTTATTATGTATAGTTGTTTTTAATTCATTTAATAGTAAGTTTTCTTTTTCAAAATTGATGTCGTTTTTAGTTTTAATGTAATGCTTAATTAAGTCGTCAAATGGCTGTTTTAAATCTAAAACAGTAAGGTTTAATTTATCCATTTGATTGATTTGTTTTTGATTGAGTAAAACATAAGAATCTCGTACTCTTAATAAAGGATATGTTAATTTTAACTCATCAAATAAATTTTTTAATTGAAGCCAATAAGCCATTTCTCCTCCCCCTCCAAAATAAACTAAATTAGGTAAAACCAGTTCTTGATATACAGGGCGTAATAAAGCATTGGGCGAAAATCGTTCGGGGTGAGATTCGGACTCTTTAATTAATGATTCTGTGGTAAAAGATTCACCATTAATTTCGTAACCATTTTCAGTTTTTATAATTCTGTAACGGGTCGTATTTTCTTTAATGTAAAATAAGTTGCATTCACGTAAAAATACCTGATTATGATAACCAGCTTGACTAAGTTTTTGATTGGTTGTGTTTACTGTTTTATAAGTCATGTTTTCGTTTAGTTCTCGTTCTATAACAGGACTAAACTGTTGTTTAAGTTGAGGGTCGTTTCCGTCAATTATAATTAACCCTAATTCACCAAATAATTCATTAATTAATCCCCTTGTTGTATTAGCTAAATTACTATTGTTGTAGAGAGATAAAAATGTTTCTACTTTTTTCTTTAATTGTTCATCATTAAATAAATCAAGTATTTTTGTTTTAAATTGGTGGTTAAAGTTGTCATCTGTTTTAATAGCTCCTGCAATATAATTTAGTTGATTTTTCTTTTCCCATTTAATAGTTTGATTAAACAAATTAATGTGATTAATTTCTTCAAAATCGTGGTCCTCTGTTGCCATCCAAAACACGGGCACAAAATGGTTGTTTTTATATATGCGGTTTAATTTTTCACTCCAAATAACTACTTGTAAAATTTTGTAAATTGAATATAAAGGACCTGTTAATAAATTTAATTGATGACCTGTGGTTATGGTGTAGGTGTGGTCTTGTTGTAATAAATTTATGTTGTTTATTGATAATTCTGACAGCTCAATGTTTTGATTTTGTTGCTTTAATGCGTCAACTAAAATTTTTCTTTGTTCAGCATTAAATTGTTTTTGTTGTATTTGAGCTTTAAAGGCGTCAGTTGTAAAAAATCGATTAACAAAAGGTTTAACTGTTTGTTTATTACTTACTAAATCTTTAATAAGTTGTGATGAAAAATTAAATTCTTTAAAAGTATATTGGTGTTTAAACATACAGCAAAGTTAGCAAAATAAAAAAGACAGATTA
>CAYQRJ010000026.1:7126-12517 GCA_964419855.1 uncultured Crocinitomix sp. | reverse complement strand
TTAAAATCCTCTTGGACCTATTGATGAAGCATAAGACATCATAGCAATCATCATAACAATATATAATGAAATAATAATGATGGTTATAATCCCCATAAATTTGTATTGTTTGGCTAAAAAACTAAACCCTTCTTGCATAGTAGTATTATTACTTGTAGTAATGGCTTGTTTTATATTAACAGAAAACTTAAATAAATAATAAACTGGAAAAAAATATAAGATAGCCATTGCTAAATAAATTATCGCAAATATTGAAGGATTGAACCCAGACATACTTCTAGGTACATTGCTACTAACAGCAAACATTCCTAACGCTCCAATAATCATAAAACCTATACCAATAAAGCCAACTATACTTAAAAATTTACCCCAATTAGATGCAACTAATAAGTCTTGTTTCATTTGGTTGTTAATGGTTAAATTGCCATTATCAACACTGTCAATTGTTTCTAAATTTTCATTCATCATATTTTGTTTTTGTTTATACAATGATAGTAAAAATAATTTAAAACTGTTAAATTTGCCTAAATAAAAATAATATGAAAGCAATAATACATACAGAAAAAGGTGTAATGAAAGCGGAGCTTTATGATAAAGAGACGCCAAAAACAGTAGAAAATTTTGTCAATTTATCAAAAAAAGGATTTTATGACGGATTAACATTTCATAGAGTGATTCCAGACTTTGTTATACAAGGAGGTTGCCCTGACGGAACAGGTATGGGTGGACCAGGTTACACTATAGATTGTGAAGTGGATGCTGACAAACAATACCACGACAGAGGTGTGTTGTCAATGGCTCATGCAGGCAGAAATACAGGGGGGTCACAGTTTTTTGTTTGTCATAGCAGAAACAATACTGCACATTTAGATGGTAACCATACTTGTTTTGGAAAAGTGTATGAAGGATTAGATGTAATTGATGAGATTAGAGCAGGAGATAAGATTGAAAAGATAGAAATTATTGAAGATTAAACAATTAAGATGAAACGACTGTTTGGACGTTTTATGTTAAAATTAATGGGGTGGAAAATTAATCCTGATGTTCCGCCCCATTTTAAAAAGTGCGTTTTGGTTATGGCGCCTCACACCTCAAATTGGGATTATTTTATTGGAATGATGGCGTTTTGGGGTGTATATCAAATTGACATTAAACAGCTCATTAAAAAAGAATTGTTTTTTCCTCCTTTGGGTTGGATGTTGAAAAAAATGGGAGGTATTCCTGTCAATAGGAAAGGTCCTACAAAATTAACACAAACCATTGCACAGTTATATAGAAATTCTGACGAGCTAACCATTGTGTTCACGCCAGAAGGAACAAGAAGTTATAATCCTAATTGGAAAAAGGGCTTTTATTACATAGCCAAAGATGCTAATGTATCTATTTGTTTAGGATATTTAGATTATACTACTAAAACTGGCGGAATTTTACCTGTAAAATTTGAATTAACTAACGATATTGAATCGGATATTAATAAAATAAAAGAAATTTACAAACAGTTTAAAGGAAAGTATCCAGAAAAAGGAGTGATTTAAAAATGATTATCAATATATTGATAAATTTTGTCAATTAACACTTCATCTTCAATTAAACCGTGAATTTTTAAATCGTTATGAAGTAATTTAAAGAGGTTAAATAGCTCTACAAAATTACTATTATTTTTTATGTCAGGATTTAAGTTGATTAACCTTTTTTGAATGCTTAGCAAATCATCCTCTATGGCATGACTATGTGTTTCTAAAAAATGATTAAGCACAAAAACTTTTTCTGACTCAACATAAATATTATTGAGTAATTTATTTACAAAGTTATAAAGTACTTTTTCTTCAAAATTGATATGGTTGCTTAACTCATTAAAATAATTAACCAAAAAAGTGTTTAGTGTTAGAGTTAATTCATTAACTCCAATTTGTTTTTGAATTTTATTTGTAATGGTTTCAATTTTAGGATACCAAACATTAAGGTATTCAACATGACTTTTTTGCAAGTAATATAATACGTCTTTTAAGGAGAAAACATTAAAAAGTCCATTATTGAATGTGTTTGGATTGATGATCTGTTGATAATACTCTTTAAAAAAAGAATCAGGCAACTCATTAATATTGTTAAATCTTAATTTTACAATATTTTTATAGTCATCAGATAAAATCATATTGCAAATGTATAAAAAGATTTCACTACCTTTGTTTTGTGAATAAATATTTATACAGTTTTATATTGTTAATTTTAACTAAAGGTGTTGTTAGTCAAGAAATCGACCCTGGACAAATAGACGCCCTTTTAACTAAAGATTTTTCTGTTGGACTTAACCTTAATACATCAGGCTGGGGAATGGCTTTTGATTATAATCCTCAAAAAACATATAAATATAAAAAAAGCTATGGGTTTTTATTAACTAATATTCGTCATCCTAAAGAATATAAAGTGTTAGGCACATTAGGTAGTAAAGGTTATTTTTACGGAAAATTAAATTCATTAGTGAGTTTAAGACCTTATTATGGCGGTAAATTGATGTTGTTTAAATCAGTTAGACAAAATGGGGTAGAGATTTCTTATAAATGGGGGGTGGGGCTATCTTTAGGATTGGTAAAACCAGTGTATGTAGAGGTAAATAAAGTAGAGTCTGGTAATTTAATACATACCTCTGTAAGGTACAATCCAGAACAACATTATTCAGGGTTAATTTATTCAAGGTCGCCGTGGGGCAAGGGGTTAGGGGAGTCTAAGTTAGCTGTAGGAGTTTTTTTAAAACAAGGTGTTAGTTTTAATTTTTCAACTTTCAGAACAGGATTAAGTGGTGGAGAGATAGGAGTAATTTTTGATTATTATCCTTTAAATAAAATTGAGATGATGTATTTGCAAAAAAACAATAATTTGTTTGCATCTTTGTACCTTCAATTTAATATGGGTAAAAAGTTTTAAATTAAAATGTCAAATATAGATTCAAATATTAGAATTAAAAAACCTAAGTGGCTTAGAGTAAAATTACCAACGGGAGAAAGTTATAAAAAGGTAAGAGCTTTAGTTGATAAACACCAACTACATACCATTTGCGAAAGCGGAAGTTGTCCCAACATGGGAGAGTGTTGGGGAGATGGTACTGCAACCTTTATGATTTTGGGTAACATTTGTACACGATCTTGTGGGTTTTGTGCCGTTAAAACTGGAAAACCATTACCTGCTGATTTAGAGGAGCCAAAAAAATTGGCTGAATCTGTAAAATTGATGCAGGTTAAACATGCTGTAATCACATCTGTAGATAGAGATGATTTAGAAGATGGAGGATCTTTAATATGGGCAGAAGCGGTTAAAGAAATCAGAAAACAATCTCCAGGAACAACAATGGAAACCCTAATTCCTGATTTTGGTGGTAAATGGCATAATTTACAAAACATCATTGATGTTGCTCCAGAAATCGTATCTCACAACCTTGAAACAGTGAGGCGTTTAACAAAGGAAGTAAGGATTCAGGCTAAATACGATAGAAGTTTAGAGGTGTTATTCCGTTTAAAAAAAGGAGGTATGAAAACTAAATCAGGGATTATGCTGGGAATTGGAGAAACTGAACAAGAAATTTACGAAACTATTGATGATTTAGCAAATGTAAAAGTAGATGTTCTTACTTTGGGACAGTATTTACAACCTACACCAAAGCATTTACCAGTTGCTGATTTTGTAACACCCGAAAAATTCCAGGAATACAAAGAATATGCACTTACAAAAGGATTTAGATTTGTAGAAAGCGGTCCATTGGTTAGATCATCTTACCACGCAGAGAAACATCTGTTTTAATTTTTTTATTTGTTTATCAATAAGTTAATTAAGTTTATTAACTGATTTTTTTTTAGATGTGTATAAAAAACTAAAAAAATGTTAAATTATTTTAATCAAATTTGAGAAGATTGTTGTATATTGGTCGCTGAATTTGATGAAAAACATCTTTATAATTATGAAGAATACAAAAATTTTACTTGGAGCAGTTGCCACAGCTATTGTTGCTACAGCGTTTATACAAAACCCCTTTACAGGAGATACAGTTTATCAACCAAGGGTAAATCACGACAATACTGCAACTATTGATGCTGCATTTGATTATTATTCAAAAATAAGATCTAATGTTGAGACAGGAACAGTTAATCATGAAGATTGGGTAAGAGCAAAAAATGAATTTGCTAATAATGTTTCTGTTGATAGAGCTGCAATAGGATGGGACTTAGATGGTCCCACAAATATAGGTGGAAGAACAAGGGCTATTTTAATTGATAAAAATGATGACAACCATATTTTTGCAGGTTCAGTAACAGGTGGTTTGTATGAATCTAATAATGGTGGAAATTTATGGAAACGTGTTGCTGGTTTTGATGGTAATTTGTCTATCTCATCAATGTGTATGACAGATAATGGTGATATTTATGTTGCTACTGGTCACAGTGCTGAAATACCTGCAGCAGCTAATCAACAATCTAATCAACACTCAGGTTCAATGGGTAAAGGGTTGTATAAATCAACTGATAATGGTGCTACCTTTACAATGATTGCAGGGACAGATGCTTTTTCATATATTAATGAAGTGGTTGCTAGTGGAAATGAAGTGTTATTAGCAACAGATGCTGGATTAAAAAAAGTAAGTGGTTCTACATTGTCAACTGTAGGCGGTATAACAGGAGCATGTAAAGCTTTATCTATTCAAGATAATGTAGTTATTGTTAATGAAGGTAATGATACTAAATTATCTACTAATAGTGGTACATCATTTTCAACTGTAAGTGGAGGAGTTTTACCTACATTAGAAGTTGGAGGTAGAGTTGAATATGCCATTTCACAAACTCAATTAGGAGGGTCTTATTATGCTTACGCGATTGTTAGTAAAGCTGATGGTTTTTTAAAAGGGGTTTATAAATCAACAAATAACGGGTCAACTTGGTCTGAAATAGCACCTGAAAATTCGTCTGGAAGTATTGGTGGGTTTAGCCCTTTAATGGGACAAGGAACTTATGATTTATGTATTACTGTTTTTCCAAATGATCCAGAATCTATTTTAATAGGTGGAGTTAATATTTATGCTAAAACTTCAACAGGAGATTGGGAGCAAAGATCAAGTAGCACAGTGTCAAGTCAGTTTTCATTTTATGCACATCCCGATCAACATGAATTTCAATGGGACTCTAATGGTAAATTATTGGTAGGTAATGATGGTGGTGTTTATTATTCATTTTTCCAAGGATTCAGTTATGTAGAAGCGAATAGAAATTACGCAACAGCACAATTTTATTCTGTTGATTTTTCTGCTCACGGAGACGTGTTAGGAGGAACTCAAGATAATGGAAGTTTAGTTAATTATCATGACAATGCCTTTTATACTGATTATGATAGAACAAAAGATGGTGATGG
>CAYQRJ010000026.1:0-7026 GCA_964419855.1 uncultured Crocinitomix sp. | reverse complement strand
ATTATCATGACAATGCCTTTTATACTGATTATGATAGAACAAAAGATGGTGATGGTTATCAAAGCATAATCTCTTTTATTAATAGAGATATTTTCTTTACAACTACAGGGGGTAAAAATATATTTAGAACTGGTGATAGAGGGGTAGGTTTGTTACCTATTAGTTTAGGAGGGTATGTTTCTGTTCCCACCCCTCCCCAATTTACACAAATTGAATTATACGAAAATCCAAATGATTTAAACTCTACAGATTCTATAGTTTACTATGACTATGATTCTACTTTTTTAGCTGGAGAACATATAAATGTTCCTTCTGAAACTTCTGGAGCTATAATTGATTTTGTAACACCAGTAGAGTTATTGTATCAAGATTCTGTAAATTACAATCCTTCTTTAACAACACAAGATACACTTGTATATTCAGATTCAATAAATAATCTTTTTGTTAACATTAATTTAGTTAATTCTTATACTTTTATTAATTCATCTCAAGCACCAACACTTGATGTTGGAGATTCTATTTATGTAGATGGATCAACTGATACACTTATTATTGACGCATTAGGTTTACAAGATCATTATTGGGGGTCTAATCCTGCTAGACCTGGTAAAATTATAGATTTAGGGTCTGATTTAGTTACTTATCAAGTTCGTTGGGATACTGTAATGGTTCAAGATATTTATCAATCTTGGTTTGCTTATGGTGTAGGAAATGGACAAGGGGTTTATTTAACGAGAGAAATATTAAGATTAGGAAAAACATTACATAGTGATGAAAGAGGAATATTTATAAAAGCAGCTCAAGGAATGAACGGTTTTGTGTCTAGTATGGAGTTCTCTGTTGATGGTAATGAATTATATATTGGAACAGAATCTGGTGAGGTATGGAGATTATCGGGGTTAGCATCTATTTATTCACCAAATCTATTTAAACTTCCAACTAATACTGGTAAACCACAAGACACTCTTTTATTTTGGGATGCAGGACATTATGGAACTACATTTACTAAAATTGGTGATTTTGGACAGTTTGTAACCAATATTGCAACCGATAAACAAGATGTTGATCATGTTGTTGTAACATTAGGTCAATATGGCGGTTCTACTGGTAAAGTACAAGAAACAACTAATGCAACTGGGGCTACGCCATCATTTACTGCTATAGATAATGGTTTACAAACCAACTTCTCTCAAAAAATACCAGTTTATAGTGTAGTAATTGATAGAGATAACGCCAACTTAATATTGGTTGGTACTGATTTTGGTGTGTGGCAAACAACTAACGGAGGTTCTACTTGGGAAAATGTTTCTGGTGAATTTGGAAATGTTCCAGTGTTTGATATGAAACAAGCATGGAGAACTTGGGATGAAGGAAACTATATACCTGGAAGAATTTATATTGGAACTCATGGCGCTGGTGTTTGGTATAGTAATGAATATCTTGGTACAGTAGAACCTCAAGATAATTTAGCAACTAACGATTTTGTTTCTAATTTGATTGTATATCCAAATCCAGTTACTTCTTATGGTAACATTGCTTTTAACTTAAATTCAGATTCTGATGTAAATGTTAAAGTTTATGATTTAACGGGTAAAATTGTAGCAACAATTACTAAAAAGAATTTAGCTGCTGGTGATCAAATTATTACTTTAGGAGCCAATGAATTTTCTAATGGTACTTACATAGTAAGATTGACTGCAGGAAATATGGTTAAAACAACTAAATTTATTAAACAATAAATAGTTATAAATAATACTAAAGCCATTAGTCTTTTGATTAATGGCTTTTTTTGTGCAAATGAAAAAAATTGGACTTATTTCTGATACTCATGGGTATTTAGACCCTAAAATTTTTGACTACTTTAAAGATGTAGATGAAATTTGGCACGCAGGAGATGTAGGAAATATTGAAGTCATTAAACAATTAGAATCATTTAAGCCAACAAAAGGTATTTATGGTAATATTGATGATAGTGAGCTAAGATTATACTGGAAAGAGCATGAAGTGTTTATGTGTGAAGACATGAAAGTATTAATCTCTCATATTGGCGGTAAGCCTTATAAATATAGACAGCAGTCTTATGCACAAATAAAAAAACATCAACCCGATATTTTTGTTTGTGGTCATTCTCATATTTGTTTGGTGCAATATGATAAAAACATTAATGCTTTATGGTTAAACCCTGGAGCGTGTGGTAATAAAGGATTTCATAAAGTAAAAACCATTTTAAGATTTGAAATTGATGGTAAACAAATTAGTAATATGGAAGTGATTGAATTAGGTAAAAGAGGATAACAGACTTTTATCTCCCCATTCTCCAAATGATTTTTTATTTAATAAATAAAAGATAATAATTGTTGTTGTTGTGCCAATTAAAGATCCAAATAAAATATCAATAAAAAAATGTTGCGATAAATAAACCCGCGAAAAAGCTGTTATACATGCTAGCAAGCCAAATAACCACCCCCATTTTTTTTTACTGATAAGGGCTAAAAATAAAAACAAAGCAAATGCCGCAGTAGTGTGTCCGCTAGGAAAAGAAAAGTGATGGTGTTGTTCAAAATTAAAATGTTTTGGAATTAATCTTAAATGCTCAATTAAATAAGTAGGTCTGTCATCATCAAAAACATTTCTTTTTAAAATTTGAGTAATTAATCCAGATGTGGCATAACTAATTAAGCCAATTAGTGCATATTTATAGTTTTTAAGTGTAGCTATTAAAAGATATATGATTAAACAACTCCAAAACTCTACTGATTTAGTTAGCAAATAAAAAAAATAATCAAAAAATGTATGGTGATATTGGTTTACCCACAAATGAGCATCAATTCTATTATAATTTAACAATATTATTGATATTGAAAGAATAAAAATAAACTGAACAATTAAAAACGGTTTTATTTTTTGAATTAAAACTATCAAATTTTACGAATTAAATTTAGGGCTTGTGTTTTTAACTTCTTTTAAATACCCTTTAATTTTTTGTTCATCTTCCTTTTTAACAATCATTAAAATACCATCTGCTTCAACCACAATGTGACTATCTAGTCCTTGAATAACAGCTAATTTATCTTTTGGAAGATTAATAATGCAATTTTCGCTATCAAATAAATGAACATCATCACCTATAATAGCGTTTCCATCAATGTCTTTATCTAAATGAGTATATAAGCTTCCCCACGTACCCAAATCAGACCAACCAAAATTAGCTAAAACTACGTGTACATGTTTTGAATTTTCTAAAACAGCATAATCAATTGAAATGTCTTCACATTGTGTAAAAGCATTATTAATAAATGATTGTTCGTTAGGGGTGTTATAATCATTACCTTTTGAACAAAACAGGTGATTAAGTTCAGGTTTGAATTTATTAAGAGCGTCAATAATTGTTGATGTTTTCCAAATAAAAATTCCAGAATTCCAGTAATAATTTCCGCTTTTTACAAAAATTTCCGCCAATTCACGGTTAGGTTTTTCTGTAAATTGTATTACTTTTTTTACATCACCCATAACAATATCATTGCTGTCGTCAAATTGAATATAGCCATAACCAGTGTCAGGACGAGATGGTTTAATGCCAAGAGTAACAATGTTAGCGTTTTCTTGAGCTTTGTCAATAGCAGTATTAACAATGTTAACAAATCTATTCTCTTTAATTATTAAATGATCGGCTGGTGCAACAATTAAGGTAGCATTAGGATTGATTGAATTTATTTTATGAGCAGCATAAGCAATACAAGGTGCTGTATTTTTACGCATAGGCTCAGTTAAAACTTGATTGGCATTAATTTCAAGTTGCTCAATAACTAGTTCTTTATAGTTTTGATTGGTAACTATAAAAATTTGTTCTTTTGGCACAACTTTTAAAAGTCGGTCATAAGTCATTTGAATTAAGGTTCTGCCAATACCTAAAACATCTAAAAACTGTTTAGGCATTTCTTCTTTACTCATTGGCCAAAATCTACTACCAATTCCCCCCGCCATTATTACTGCAAAATTATTGTTCATTTATTATTAATCTATTGTTTGTATTTCGGCTAAACCGTTTACTCTGTATTCTTTGTTGGTATAAACGTCTTTACACAAGTAATATTTTCTTAACCTTTTACCTTTAACGAAAGTTTTACCATTTAGTTTAAATTTTTGACCTATTTTTAAGTGTTCTACCAATAATTCATCATTATTATCATCATACCGTTTTAAAACACGCATTAATTTATCGTCTGAACAAGAAGAAGCTTTTGGATTTTTAAAGTAATTGAATAAAGCTGTTTTAATATCTGGAGGAAATTCAATTAAATCATATACTGGATTAAATAAGTTTAAAAATTCTGTTTTCCATTGAGGTCCATGCGGATAAACCTCATGTTTAAATCTGTTATAAGTGGTTAAATGAGCAAATTCATGAAGGGTAGTCATTAAAAAAGAGTAGGGGTTTAGGTCTGCATTAACAGATATTCTATGTCCTCTCCCGTTTCTTGGCGACCTGTAATCACCTAATTTGGTTTTTCGTGGACGACTAATGTTAAAATGGGTTTGATGTTCAATAATTAAATCCGCCACATACTCCTCTGTACCATTAGGTAAGTAATTGCTTAAAATTTTAATGTATTGTTGTTTCATAATTCATTTAAAAACTTTATCAATGCTTCTACGGCTTTACCTCTGTGCGAAATTTTATTTTTTTCGGAAAGCGACATATCTGCAAAGGTAATATTGTAACCATTTGGTTTAAAAATAGGGTCGTAACCAAATCCTTTATTGCCACTTTTTTGTTTTGTAATTTCTCCTTTAACAATGCCTTCAAAAAAGTAAGTTTTGCCACTAATTATTAAACAAATAACAGTTTTAAACTGTGCTTTTCTATTTAATTTGTCTTTAAGTTGATGTAAAACCAAATTCATATTATCTTCAGAATTTTTTTGCAAGCCAGCATAGCGGGCAGAAAAAACACCAGGGGCATTATTTAGTGCTTCAACCTCTAATCCAGTATCATCTGCAAAACAATTTAAACCAAATTTTTGGTAAACATATTGTGCTTTTTGCAAGGCATTACCTTTTAAACCTGGAGAGGTTTCAGGGATGTCATCATCACAATTAATATCTTTTAGCGACAACAATTTAACACTTTTAGGCATCAATGCCTTTAATTCCTTAACTTTATTTTGATTTTGGGTAGCAAAAACCAATTTCATTTTTAATTAAAATTTAATTTACCACCGTTGCCTAAATCTTCACCTATTTTTTTATGGTCAATAAATTTCTTTTTACAATTCCATGCTTTTACAACTTCATCATAAGTTAATACATCACCGTCTTCAGCCATTCTCATAACAGAAGCACGTTTAATTTCAGATGGATGACTTGCACCTGTTGCAGCCATTAATTCTAAGAAAGAATGAACTGTATTTTTATGAAAATTATAAACCCGTTCTGCTTTATCTTTAACCACTAACCCTTTCATTAATTTAGGGTTTTGTGTGGCTACACCTGCAGGACAAGTATTAGTATTACAAACTTGTGCATGAATACAACCTACAGACAGCATCATTGCCCTTGCTGTACAGCATAAATCTGCACCAAAAGCCATGGCTTTAATTAATCCAAAACCTGTAAATATTTTTCCAGTGGCATTAATTTTTACTTTATCTCTAATATTATATTTTTTAAGTAATTCATGAACCATTGTTAGTCCAACATAAAGTGGAAGACCAACGTGATTAGTAAATTCTAATGGGGCAGCACCTGTTCCACCCTCAGCTCCGTCAACACTTATAAAATCTGGAAAAATTTGTGTTTTAACCATAGCTTTACAAATTTCTTCAAATTCTTTTGGGTTTCCAACACAAAGTTTAAATCCTGTAGGTTTTCCACCAGATAATTTTCTTAATTTTTGAACAAATTTTAATAAGCCTTCAGCATCATTAAACTCAGAATGACCTGGAGGGGAAAGTACTGTTGTGTGAGCCTTAACGCCTCTGATTTTTGCTATTTCTTCAGTTACTTTTGCTGCGGGTAAAACACCTCCGTGACCAGGTTTAGCTCCTTGAGATAATTTAATTTCAATCATTTTAACCTCAGGTTTGTGAGCATTTGATTTGAACATTTCCTCATCAAATGTACCTTCATGAGTTCTGCATCCAAAATAACCCGTTCCTATTTGCCAAACTACATCACCTCCTTGTAAATGATAAGGAGATAACCCTCCTTCTCCAGTATTATGGTAGAATCCTCCTTTTTTAGCTCCTAAATTCATTGCCATAACTGCATTTTTACTTAAAGAACCATAACTCATTGCAGATATATTATACAAAGACGCAGAATAAGGTTGAGTACATTCATCTCCACCTATTAAAACTCTTGGTTCTTCATGAGGAATTTTAGCTGGATATAACGATTGAACTATAAAATCATACCCTTCTTGATATATATTCTCCTCTGTTCCAAAAGGATGTGTTGAGCCTAAATTTTTAGCCCTCTGATAGATAATAGCTCGCATATTTTTATCTATTGGCGCTCCATCCGTACGTCTTTCTACAAAATATTGCTGAATCTCGGGTGCAACTGCTTCAAAAGCATAACGTAAATTTCCTA
Source organism: uncultured Crocinitomix sp. (assembly GCA_964419855.1). Classification (GTDB taxonomy): domain Bacteria; phylum Bacteroidota; class Bacteroidia; order Flavobacteriales_D; family Crocinitomicaceae; genus Putridiphycobacter. Next base: position 432 of record CAYQRJ010000026.1, on the reverse strand, counting down.
TAACTGGAAAATTACGTTTAATGGTGTGGGTTTTTTGTAACATATCCCTAATACCTAAAAGGATAAGAGGTCCAAACAAAATAAACCAATAAAAATAATTTTTACTCACATATAGCCCTAAACCTACAATTAAAGCTGTAACTAATATTGATGAAATGACAAAGATTGTTCTTACCATAATAATTTTAATTTTTTAAAAAGATAAAGTTAAAATTTTTATTGGAAAATTTAATTTTTTTAGTTTAAAAAATCTGAGTAATGTATGATAGGTGACAAATGATAAGCATTGTTGTTCGGAGTTTTAAATGATGAATAACCAACAAGAAATGATAAAGTAAAAAGTATTGTATGAACTACTTCTTCATTTAAAGTTTAATGTTTTTTGTTCGGTGTTAAATGATGAATAACTAACAAGAAATGATAAAGTAAAAA
>CAYQRJ010000025.1:0-15289 GCA_964419855.1 uncultured Crocinitomix sp. | reverse complement strand
TCAATAATCAAATTGCTTTTCAATATCACCGTTAACTAAAAAAATGGTTGACATTCCTGGCTCAAAGTTTTTAAGTACAGGTTTTGGGTCTAAAGTATAAGTAAATTTTATCTTTTCTTCTTTTTCTTCTTTTTCATTACCTTCATCATCACAAGTAAATACTTTATTGGTATAGTTAATATGTCCTGTTGACACATTAAAATCAAATTCTTCTTCTTCCTCACACCTCTTTCCAAAAGTAGAAGTCACTCCTATCAACTCCATTTCATTATTTTGATATCTAAATTTATGGTCGTATCCCCACATCCAACTGCTTCCACCCCAATGCGAAATGGATAAAACATTGTTGTTAATGGCAATATCTTCAAAAGGATCTCCCATAACTCCTCCGTCAGCATCTCCCATAATAGCTGTAGATGATTTATACCATTCCATCCACACTCCATTTTTATTTTTGTAAATAATCAATTCTCTTTTTGTTCCATCATCATTACTTTTGTTAACATTGTTAACCACCGCCAACTCTTTAATACTATCCTTATCCAAATCTCCCTTTGCATAAGCTAACGCTCCTTTTGTTAATTCATCAGTGCTAATTTGAAGCGTTTTCTCTTGCTCCTCAGCACCTTCATTTTTTTTAATTTCTTTATCATGACCAATAGGTTTAGCAGATAAAACTACCTCTTTATTCACATTGTTTTGCAAACAAGACATTAATAATAACATTCCTATTATATAACTATTTCTCATCATTTTTTATAAAATAAACCTCCTAAAAACTACCAATTCCTATATTAGGAAAAATAATGTAATGCCAACTCATATCCTTTAAGTCCGAAACCAAAAATACATCCAACGCAAACAGGGCTTAATAAAGACTCATGTCTAAAACTTTCTCTAGCAGTAATGTTAGAAATATGCACCTCAACCACAGGTATATTAGTTGACTTTATAGCATCTCTAATAGCTACTGATGTATGGGTATAACCACCTGCATTGAGTACAATACCTTCATATTTACCCTGTAAATTTTGAATTTGAGTTACCATCTCTCCTTCATAATTAGTTTGCAAATAGTTTAAAGCCAGTTGAGGGAATTTTTGTTCTAAATTCACATAAAATTCTTTAAAACTTTTTGTTCCGTAAGTTTCAGGCTCTCTTTTTCCTAGTAAATTTAGGTTTGGACCATTTAAAATTAAAATTTGCTTTGCATTCATACTGGGATAAATATAAGAAGGATTATCAAAACTATTTAAAAATAGAGAAAAGTTTATCAAAAAATAGTGTAGAAGCCTATATGCGTGATTTTGAAAAGTTAGCTGACTTTTTTACTAACATCTCACCTCAACATCCCGAAAAAATTGAATTGTGTGACTTGCAAAAAATGGTAAATTGGATTGCAGATTTAGGAATATCGGCGCGTTCACAAGCCAGAATAATTTCTGGAATTAGAAATTTTTTTACTTATTTAATTATTGAGGATGTAATTTTAGACGACCCAACAGAATTATTGGAATTGCCTAAACTAGGAAAAAAACTACCAGAATTTTTAAGTATTGACGAAATAGATGAATTAAAAAACGCCGTTGATGTTTCAAAAAATGAAGGTCACCGCAACAGAGCTATTATCGAAACGCTTTATAGTTGTGGATTAAGAGTTAGCGAACTTATTAACATTCAAATTACTAATATTTATTTTGATGAGGGATTTATTAGAGTCATTGGTAAAGGAAACAAAGAACGTTTAGTTCCCATTAGTCCATATTTTGAAAAAGAAATAAAATTATATTTACCAAAACGTTTAAACCAAGATGTAAAACAAGGACATGAAGATTTTTTATTTTTAAACCGCAGAGGTGCTCAATTGACTAGGGTAATGATTTTTACCATAGTAAAGGATTTAGCAAAAAAAATAAATTTATCTAAAAACATTAGTCCTCATACCTTTAGACATTCTTTTGCTACCCATTTGGTTGAAGGTGGAGCGAACCTAAGAGCTGTACAAGAAATGCTTGGTCATGAATCTATTAGTACTACCGAAATTTACACCCATTTAAGCAATGATTATTTAAGAGAGGCCATCCTTTCTTTTCATCCCCGAAACAACTAAATGATAATTTTTTACGTCTTAATGTTAAATTAATGTTAAGAAATTTATATATTTATCAATTAAAAAACAATTTATGCTTAAAATTTGCTTTTCAATCCTTTCATTATGTTTAGGGTTTCATTCTTTTTCGCAATACTGTATTGCAGGAGTTGGGCCATCTTCATTAATTGATTCTAATATAGAATCTGTTACTTTAACTGGAGATGCAGGCTCAATTAATTATACGGGGTGTCCTAGCTCAACAGGGGTTGAAGATCAAACAACTCAAAGCACAACTTTAACAGCTAACAATTCTTACACATTAAATGTTCAATTTGGAACTTGTGGTGGCAATTATTCAGGGTCGGGTGAGGCTTGGATAGATTTTAACGGCAATCAAATTTTTGAAGCATCCGAATCAATTGGAACATGGTTTGGAACGCCCCCCACAGTAATGAGTGTGTTTAATTTTACAGTACCTGCTACAGTTAGTAACTTACCTGTAAGAATGAGAGTAATGCAGCATGAAGGCGTTTCATTACCCCTTGATCCTTGTGCCGGTTTTAATTGGGGGTCGGTAGTTGACTTTACAATTTCTTTTACAGGAGGAATAGATTGTTCTACTTATGTTGGAAATGATGAATCTGACCCTAGACTTATTTCGTCACTTCCTTTTTCTGAAAATCATGACAATTCAATTTGTTATGGTAATAATAATACTGTTTATAATTCGCCAGATGTATATTATTTATATGTTTCTCAAAGTAATTCTGAAATGATTACTGCCTCATTATGCGGGTCATCTTTTGACACATACATTAGTGCTTACGACACTCAAGGTAATAACTTAGCATTTAATGATGATGCTTGTGGACCTCAATCCGAAATTGAAATTGATTTATCTACTATTGATTCGGTTTATATTATTGTTGAAGGTTGGGGTGCAGAATCTGGTGCTTATACTTTAAATGTGACTGAAAACACAGCTGGTTTAACCTCTAAAAATGATAAAAATACGGTTATAAGTTTATATCCTAACCCTACATCACAATCTTTTATCGTTAAAGGCGCTAATCAATCTACCTTAACAATTATTGATTTAAAAGGTGACATTATTGAAACTCATAACAATTATAAAGGTGAATCTATCACCATAAATCATTTACCAAAAGGAATTTATTTTATTAAAATAATAAAAGATAATTTTATTAAAACAGAAAAACTAATCATTCAATAATTATGAAAACATTTTTAATTTTATTTATAGGATTCATATCGCATTCTGCCTACTGTAGTTATGCAGGATGGGTACAAAAAGCTAATTTTCCAAATATTGCCAGACACAGAGCTGCGAGTTTTGCTATTGGCGACAAAGGTTATGTAGGAATTGGACATACCAATGGAACAGGAACAAATGTAGTTTACAATGATTGGTGGGAATTTGACCCTGCTACGAATGCGTGGACACAAAAAGCTAATTACCCTATTGGTAATTATGGAGTGTCAACCTTTGTTATTGGAAATAAGGGATATATGGGAGGCGGAAATATTGGCGGATGGGGAGGTGGAAGCTTTTACGAATACAAACCAACTACAAACAAATGGGCGCCTATTCCTAACCCTCCAACTTTACCAGATGATGAAACTGCTTTTGCCATTAATAATAAAGGGTATGTTTTAGATGATATGAATTTATACGAGTTTGATCCCGCAACTAATTCGTGGACTACAAAAAACCCTATTCCTGCTGATGGTTGGCAAACCTCATCATTTGTAATTGATGGTAAAGGTTATTTAAAGGTAGGTAATAATTTATACGAGTACAAACCTGCAATTGACGCTTGGACTTTAAGAGCTAATTTTCCTGGTCTAGCAACCTCTGGTAGTGGTGCATTTTCACTTAATAATAAAGGCTACATTGTTTGTGGATATAGTGGTGGATTAAGTTCAGTTGTGTCTGAGGTATGGGAATATGACCCATCTTCAAATTCTTGGTCTCAAAAGCCTGATTTCCCAGGAACATCAAGGCGTTTTTGTACTTCTTTTAATATTGGTAATAAGGGCTATTTTGGTTTAGGTACTAATGGCACTAATTTTAGTGATTTTTGGGAATACAACCCCGACATTGAATACCTTTCTATTGAATCAAATGAATTGGTGAACATACTACCTTACCCCAATCCCTCAACTAATTTAATTACATTTAATTTTTCTGATGTTGATTTTTTAGATAACCTTACACTTAAAGTTTATAATTCATTGGGACAAATGGTTTATCAATCCAATATTACGGAACAAACAATAACATTAAATAAAAGTAATTTCAATACGGGAACCTATATTTATATGGTGTCTTCTTCATCTGAAATTATAAGCAAAGGAACATTTATTTTTAACTAATTTATGAAACAATTTTTATATTTATTTGCCATTTTTCTAATCAGCACAACCTCTTGGGGACAAACTGAAAATTATTGGATTAAAAAAGCAGATTTTGCAGGATTAAAAAGAGAACGTGCCGTTGCTTTTGTAATTGACGGCAAAGGCTATGTGGGTACAGGAGTTGATACAGCTGAGGCTGTAAAAAAAGATTTTTGGGCTTACGACCCTTCTACAAACGCTTGGACACAAGTAGCCGATTTAGGTGGTGTTGCTAGAAGAAATGCTGTTGCTTTTTCAATTAACAATATTGGCTATGTTGGTACAGGAATGAGCAATGCTCAGTCGATATTAGGAACAACTTTAGCTGATTTTTGGAGTTACAATCCTTTAACCAATACTTGGACACAAAAAAGTAATTATCCTGGTAACTTTGGGCAAGGTATTTATTTTTCAACTGCTTTTTCTATAAACGGAAACGGATACATTTGTGGCGGTAAAAAAGGACCTGCCAATTATTCAGACGAATTATGGGAATATAAGGCATCAACAGATACTTGGTCGCAAAAAACCGCATTTCCAGGTGGCGTACGTTACCAGTTAGCAAGTTTTGTTGTCCAAAATAAAGTTTATGTTGGTTTAGGTGTAGATTTAGATGTGTTTAGAAAAGATATTTGGGAATATAATCCAGCTACAAATTCGTGGATGCAAAAAAGTGATTTTTTAGGAAGTGAGAGAGGAGCAGTATCAACTTTTGCATTTAACTACAGAGGTTTTGTGTGCTTAGGTGGTGATGGTGGTTATAAAAAAGACGTATGGGAATATAACCCTTACAATGATACTTGGTCTATTAGGGCTAATTTTGATGGTTCAGCCCGTAAAAATGCCATTTCTTTTGTTATTGGCGATACGGCTTATGTAGGAACTGGCAAAGGTGTTTCTGGTAAAAAAATGAGCTTTTATGCTTACGTTCCTTATCAATCATCTCTTAGTATTAATAAAAATGATAAAAATATAACTGTATCTGTTTATCCTAATCCAGTCATCAATCAATTAAATATTTTAATCAATTCTAATCAAATTAAAAGTATTTCAATTTATAATTTACAAGGACAAGAAATTTATTATACTACTGTTAATTCTAGTAACATAATTATTAACAGAGGAAATTTTTACTCGGGGGTTTATCTTTTGGTTTGTAAAGATGAATTAGGACAATCTATATCTAATAAAAAAATAATTTTCAAATAAAAAGTATGCGAACTACAACATTAATTTTACTTAGTTTATTGACGTTTAACTTTGTAATTGCACAAGATACTTGGGTACAAAAAGATTCAGTAAATGGTCCTCCACGTGCTAACTGTGCCAGTTTTGTTCTTGACGGACAAGGTTGGGTTATTGGTGGATTGGACGTCATCCAATTTAAACGCAAAATGTACTCTTATGATGTTAATCAAGATGATTGGGATAATGAGTTGTCTATTGGTGGAGCTAATGGGGCTGGTTTAAATAGAGGTGGAGCCATAGCTTTTGCAACAGACACTAAAGGTTATGTTGGTTTAGGTCAAGGTAATGGCATTCCTTTTTTTAATGATTTGTGGGAATATGATCCAGTAACATTAAGCTGGACACAAAAAGCTAATTTTATAGGCTCAGCCAGACGTTTAGCCGTTTGCTTTGAAATTAATAATATTGCTTACGTTGGAACAGGACAAGATGCTAATGGTTTTACAAATGATTTTTATAAATATGATGCCTCAACCAACACATGGTCGCAAATTACAGATTTTGGTGGTTCAGCACGTAAAGGAGCTGTTGGATTTACAATGGGGGCGCAAGGGTATGTTGGTACTGGAGATGAAGGCATTTTAGTGAATGATTTTTGGCAATATGAACCCGAAACCGATACTTGGACAGAAAAAGCAACTTTTCCGGGTACAGCCAGAAGTGGTGCTTGTGGTTGGGGCATTTTTCCTTCTGCTTTTATTGCTTGTGGATATGACAACTCTTTTAATTATAAAAAAGATGTATGGGAATATAATTATTATGCAGACACTTGGACTCAACGTTCTAATTTTGATGGTCCAAAACGCACATCTGCCACTGCTTTTGTTATTGATGGAGTTGCTTATTTAGGTTTGGGTTACAATGGTAGCTACTTAGATGATTTTTGGGCATACACCCCAATTTTATCAATCAACGAAAACGCTGAAAATTATACCATTAACACTTATCCTAACCCAGCAACTAATTGGGTAATATTTGATTTTAACTTTGATTTATCAAATAATTATCAATTCAATTTATTTAATGTTAATGGTCAAATTGTAAACGATAAAATATCAGTTCAAGCTTACAATAATCAACTAAATATTAAACTAAATCAATTAGCAAAAGGCACTTATTTTTACAGCTTTAAATCCAATGATAATCTGTTTAATTACACTGGTAAATTAATTGTTGAGTAAAATTTAACCTACCAAATTAATGCCCGTAAAATTTTGTGGCGTAATTTGTTTTAACTCAGCTTTTAATTCTGCTGAAATGTTTAAAGTGTCAATAAATTCTTGAATACTTGATTTATTTATCACACTATTGGTTCTGGTAAGTCCTTTTAACATTTCATAAGGTTTATCAAACCCTTCTCGTCTTAAAATGGTTTGAATGGCTTCTGCCACCACTGCCCAATTATTTTCTAAATCTTGGTTTAATTTTGTTTCGTTAAGTAATAATTTACTTAAACCTTTTAAAGTAGATTTAAAAGCAATTAACGTATGGGCAACAGGTACGCCAACATTTCTTAATACAGTTGAATCAGTTAAATCTCGTTGTAATCTTGAAACTGGTAATTTAGCCGATAGATGCTCAAAAATAGCATTTGCCATTCCTATGTTACCTTCTGAATTTTCAAAATCAATGGGGTTAACTTTATGCGGCATAGCTGATGAACCAATTTCTCCCTCTTTTAACTTTTGCTTAAAATAATCCATAGAAATATAAGTCCACATATCTCTATCTAAATCTAAAATAATGGTATTAATTCGTTTTAAACAATCAAACAAGGCTGCTAAATTATCGTAATGTTCTATTTGTGTGGTGGTTTGACTGCGATTTAAACCAAGCACATCATTTACAAAAACATTTGCAAAATTAACCCATTCATAATCTGGAAAAGCTACAAAATGAGCGTTCATATTTCCAGTTGCTCCACCAAATTTTGCAGAGAAAGGAATGTTTGCCAATTGGTTTTTTTGAACGGTTAAACGCTCAACAAATACTTGAATTTCTTTACCTAAACGTGTTGGTGATGCTGGTTGACCGTGAGTACGTGCCAACATTGGTATGTCTTTCCATTCTTTTGAATAGTGTGTTAAAACATCAATTAATTCATCTATAACGGGAATGTATTCTTCTTCTACTGCCTCTTTTATTGACAATGGAATAGCGGTATTATTAATGTCTTGTGAGGTTAATCCAAAATGGATGTATTCTTCAAATTTTGATAAGTTCCACTCGTTAAGTTTTTCTTTTAAAAGATATTCTACCGCTTTAACATCATGGTTTGTTATGCGTTCAGTGGCTTTAACTTTTAGGGCATCTTCCTCAGTAAAATTGTTATAGATTGAACGCAAATCCTCAAATTTATCTTTCGGAAATTCAGTCATTAATCCAACATTCTTTTCAGCTAGTAAAATAAAATACTCTACTTCAACTTGAACACGGTATTTTATTAATGCAAACTCAGAGAAATACTGACCTAAGTTTTCTACTTTATTTCTGTATCTTCCGTCTATTGGGGTAATGGCTATTAATTCGTTCATCCTTTAAATTTTAAATATGCAAAGGTAATAAATTTACTTGTTTGTTTGGTTTAATTAAGAGGATTTCAATCAGTAATAGAGTATGATATTGTTAAATCACTCAATCAACCCTAATTCAACTGCTTTTTGTAAGGCAGCTTGAGAATTATGTACACCTAGTTTTTTAATAATATTTTGACGGTGTGTATCAACAGTATATTTAGAAATAAAAAGTTTCTCTCCAATTTGTTGTGAAGTTAATCCTTCTTTAACCATTTGTAAAATATTTTTTTCTTGTCTGGTTAAAATCAAATTAACTTTTATAATTCGGGTTAAATCTTCTTTTAATTTAAGCATGGTTTCGTCCTCATCATATCCGCCCGAAATAAAAAACTCTATGTTCTTTTTTTGATTACACAATACAGATATATCTCTTAAAAAAGCCAAGGCATGGTATGGCAATCCATCTTCTCCATGAGAAATAACCATAGCTGTTCTTAATAAATACTGAGGGTTATTTTTTACTAACTCTACTGGGAAACCAACGTTCATTCTGTATTGAAAAGGAAATTTATAATGCACAAGGGTATATCCAGCCGAAATTTTATCTATTTCTATAATTTTCTCAACATTTTCTGGAGTAATTGAATTCATTATCATCTCCAAATTCACTTCTCCTTTGTCTGATTTTAATCTGTAATTTTTTTCAAAAACTACTCTTTTATTAGGATCATCTGACCTTAAATCCATAACAAACACATAATCGGGTTTAATTAAAATTTCAAATTGTTGGATAAGGGGTGGTAAATCTTTTTTTAAATCAAAATCAGTTAAAGATATTTTATGATGATATACTTTAGTAACATCATTATATAAATCAATAATATTTTTTTTCATAGGTGTAACTAAACAATCAGTTTGGTTACAAATATAATCATATTATTCAGAAATAAAAAACAAATTGTTTAACTCTTGTGTGTTATTAAAAGATATTGATTTTGTTTGATTTATGGTTTTATTATTAGGTTTTGAAGAATAAGCACTTGTATTTTTAGATTTTGAAAATAATGTTTTTTTCTTAGTATCATTTTTCTCATCTTTTATAGACTCTCTTACTTCTTCAGCCATAAAACTTTCGTTCATTGATACAACTGCAGGTTTTTCTTGTTCAGCACTAACTGTCATTACCTCATCTTCCACTACTTCCACCTCTTCATTCTCAACAGACAATCCACCAGTTACTGCTTGGTCAAAATTAGGAGTAGATTCAATGGTTTCTTCATCAATTGTTTTAGTTTGTATTATAAAATCATTATTATTAGAAGTGAGGGTATCAGAATTAATTTCCAACATTTTAGTTTCTACCTCTTCCCTCTCCTCTATTGTTGTAGGAGCATTAATGTTATCCTCAAATTTAGGTTGAGTTTTAATTTTATCGTTAACCGCTAAAGAATCGTTTGAAATGTTTTGATTTAGGATATTAAACGTAATTAAAAGTAACAATGAAGCTATTCCTATTTGAAAAGCTGGATACTGATAAAAAGATTTATTTTCGGGAAAAAGAAAAAGAAGCAAGGCATTATACCAAGTTTTTTTTTGTTGAATGGGTTGGTGTAGCTCATTTAAAATAGCTGCGTTTAAACTTTCAGATGTTTTCAACTTTTCTTGATTAAAGGTTTGTTGAGTAGCCAATAAAAACGACTTAATTTCATTAAAATCTTTTTCGTTTTGCGCATACTCTTTTATGACCTCTTTTTCAATAGGTGATAACTCATAAAAGTTTTTGGTTAATATTATTTTTTCAGCATCCATTATTCAGTTAATAAAGTGTTATAAGTACTTAATTTTTTTGCGAGCAGTTTTGTTGTGTTGTGTAGTCTAGATTTAACCGTTCCTACATTAACACTTAATATTTCAGCAATTTCGTTTAAAGATAGTCCTTCAAAATGTCTTAGCATAAAAACCTCTTTATGTTTGTCATTCAATTTATTAAGTTCAGCATTAAGTTGAGTTGAAAAATCTGATTCATCAACAGAACGGTCTGCCATTTTTACATTAGCTTTTGCCTCAAACCCCTCAGGCACATCATTTCTAGTTGTTTTTCTAATTTCCATACGTTTATATTCATTTTTACACATATTGGCGGCTATGGTAAATAACCAGGTTTTAAACTTTTTTGTTACATCAAACTGCTGTGGTTTATTAATTAATTTTGTAAACAGTTCTTGTGTAAAATCTTCTGCTTTTTCTCTATCCTGCCATAATTTTCGGTTAAAAAAATTAAGTAAAAAGTTACCATATCTATTATAAATTTCTTCAAAGGCTTTCCTATCTCCTTTAATATAAAGGGACATTAGTTCTTCATCAGAACGTTTGGAATAATTCTTTTTTAAAAGCCTCATTAACTATTTTCTACTCGTATTTTTTAATTATTTGTTTTACTTTTTCTTCTTGGTTGATTTGTTTTGCAAATTTTAAAATATCTTGTTTAAGTTGTTTTGTATTGTAATCATTAATAACATACAGTTTGTATAAAGTTAATAGTGGTGGTAAAAAGTTAGAAAAAAGTTGTTTTTCTTTACTGCTTAAACTTAAGTTTAAAATTCCTTTTAATTTAAAATTGTTCCAAAATTTATTTAATTTTTCAAATTGATTACTCCCATTATTTTCTAACACCAATCCCGTTAAAAATAATTGATTTGATTTAGCTTTATAATAATTGTAATTAACCGTAGATGAAATGTAAATTTTATATTTAGTCATCAAAGTTTTAATGTTTTTTTGATGATTGGTAGATAATTGAACTGATAGTTGTTTTTCAATTAATTGTTTGTATTGTTGGTTTAGCAACAGTTTTAAAGATACAATTTTAGTATGACTATTTAATTGTTTACCTTGTTGAAGTGCAATTAAAGGATAAGTATCATTAATGCCATTAGTTATTAAAACACTATTGTTTGGAACACTTGTTAAAAGTGTTTTGTAATATAAAATCGTATGAGTTGAATATTGTTTTAATATTTGGTTAGCTAATTGTTTTTGTTGTAATTGATGATTTAAAATTATTGATTGTTTAAAATCATTTTTTATAGAATCTGATTTTGTTTGAGCAAAAGAATTAACAACTGAAAATAAAATAAATAGATATGTTAAAAGTTTAATCATTTACAAGTTTTATTGTTAATTACACATCATATTAAAAAAGGTTCATTTTAGAGCAAAAAAAAAGATTCTTGAAAAGAACCTTTTATTAGAATTTTAAAAACAATTAATTATTTTCTCAACTTGTTAATGGTTGTATTAATTGATTTTTTTAAATCTTTTTTAGCTTTGTATTTGGTGTAATCAGCTTTTCTGTAAGCATCACATGAATGACCTCCGCCACAGCTAACAATTCCTAATGCAAATACACCTAATGTTCCTAATAAAATTACTTTTCTCATCTTGTTCTTGGTTTTAATTATGTTCTTTGTTTTTAGTAAAAGGATTTCCTTTTCGTTTTCAAAAATAAGTAAAAATTATTATTCTGCAAAATAAATTTTGTCTTTTAAATGACTTTTATCATATTTACCATTAAAAACCCTAGCTATTTAGGGACTTTTACAATGTTAATAACTTTTTAAATATAAATTGTTAATCAATAAAAAGTTACATTGTTTTCACAAAAAATTAAATTTGAGATAAAATCAAAGAGAAGAATAAGACTAAAAATCAATTAAAAATTTCTTACCTTTGCTGTTTTAATATAAATTAATAATTGATTAAAATAATGTTTGAAAATTTAAGTGACAAGTTTGAAAGAGCGTTTAAAATTTTAAAAGGTCAAGGGCAAATAACCGAAATTAATGTAGCAGAAACCTTAAAAGAGGTAAGACGAGCATTACTTGATGCTGATGTTAATTATAAAACAGCCAAAGAATTTACAAACAGAGTAAAGGAAAAAGCATTAGGTAGAAATGTACTTACAACAATTTCTCCTGGTCAATTATTAACTAAAATTTGTCATGAAGAATTAGTTGAATTAATGGGAGGTGAAGAAGCTCACATTAATTTTAAAGGTAATCCAGGTATTATATTAATGGCAGGTTTACAAGGGTCGGGTAAAACAACCCACTCTGGTAAATTAGCTTTGTGGCTAAAGAAAAAACAACGAAAAAATCCTTTACTAGTAGCTTGTGATGTTTACAGACCTGCCGCTATTGACCAATTACATGTTTTAGGAGAACAATTAGAGGTTGAAGTCTTTTCAAACAAAGAAGAAAAAAATCCTGTAAAAATAGCTCAAGACGCTATTCAATATGCCAAGTCAAATGGATTTAATGTAGTTATTGTAGATACCGCAGGACGTTTAGCCGTTGATGAAAAGATGATGGATGAAATTGAAGCCATTAAAAACGCCATTAATCCTACTGAAACTTTATTTGTTGTGGATGCCATGACGGGGCAAGATGCAGTAAACACTGCCAAGTCTTTTAATGAAAGAATAAATTTTGATGGCGTTATTCTTACCAAATTAGATGGTGACACACGTGGTGGTGCGGCATTATCTATTAAAACAGTAGTTAATAAACCTATTAAGTTTGTTGGGATTGGCGAAAAAATGGATGCGTTAGATGTATTCTATCCTTCTAGAATGGCTGACCGTATTTTAGGAATGGGTGATGTGGTATCTTTGGTTGAAAAAGCCCAAGAACAATTTGACGAAAAAGAAGCCAAAAAATTACAGAAAAAAATTGCTCAAAACAAATTTGATTTTGATGATTTTTATGCCCAGTTACAACAAATTAAAAAAATGGGTAATGTTAAAGATTTAATGGGAATGATACCTGGAATGGGGAAAGCCATGAAAGGAGTTGATATTGATGATGACGCTTTTAAAGGTATAGAAGCCATGATTCAATCTATGACACCAAAAGAAAGAGCCAACCCATCTATTATTAATGGTAGCCGTAAAAAAAGAATTGCAGCAGGGAGTGGTAATAAAATTCAAGAAGTAAATAAATTATTAAAACAATTTAACGAAACCAAAAAAATGATGCACTTAATGTCTAATAAAAAGAACATGATGAATATGATGCGTCAAATGAAAGGTATGCGTGGCGGAATGGGATTGCCAGGCATGTAATTGTGTGAACAATTACTTTTTATAGTGCAATGATAAAACTAACAATACTTGGTTCAGGAGCAGCCACACCAACTTTAAAAAGAGGCGTTACTGCACAATACCTTAATTTTAATGAACGTAAAATATTAATTGATTGTGGAGAAGGTACTCAGTTACAATTGAGAAAATTTAAAGTTAGTTTTCAGAGGTTACAATATATTTTTATTTCGCATTTACACGGTGACCATTATTTAGGATTAATGGGATTGTTATCCTCTATGCACTTATTAGGTAGAACAAAATCAATTCACCTTTTTGCTCCTCCAGAACTACAAGAAATATTAGAAACACAATTCAAATTAACCTATGTTAAGCTAAAATTTGACATCATCTATCACCCCTTAAAATTTAAACAAAAGACTTTAATTTTTGAAGACAACAATATGGAAGCATTTGCTTTCCCCTTAAAGCACCGCATACCTTGTTATGGTTTTTTATTTAAAGAAAAACTTAAGGAAAGAGGAATGATAAAGGAAAAAATTGATGAGTTTAAAATAAAAATTCCAGAAATCATACAATTAAAAAAAGGTAAAGATGTAATAAGAGAGAATGGTGTAAAATTAAATTACTTAGAATTAACCACTCCACCTGAGCCACCTAAATCTTATGCCTTTTGCACAGATACTAAATATATTGAAAGTTTAAAAGATGTTATAAAAGATGTTGATTTGCTTTACCATGAAGCTACATTTATTCACGACTTATTGTCTAGAGCCAAAGCAACATACCATACAACAGCCTTTCAGGCGGCTACGCTCGCTACAAAAGCAAATGTTAACAAGTTGTTGCTAGGACACTTCTCTCAAAGATACTCTAGCACAAAAGATATTGAACAAGAAGCTAAATCAATTTTTGAAAATACCATTTGTGTTAAAGATGGTGATGAATTTATCATATAAAAAAATCCTCAATTGATGTTGAGGATTTTAATTTTTTGGATCTTGGGTCGTCTCTTTCATAGGGAAACGATACAATATTTTTATGGCACAAATGTATTAAACGATTTAGTTAAAAGCAAGGACAAAATTTTTTTAAGCCCATTCTTGTTTACAAAAACATTAATAATCAGATGTTTACAAATCACACATCTTAAAAAATACTGATATATCAGTAGGTGTAAAATAACCGCTATTGATAAAAGTCAGTAACAATATTGACAAACATCACGTAAAATAAATTTGACTGGTATTGATTTTATTCGTACCTTTAGAAAAACAAAAAAAGAGAGAGAGGTATGTATGTTGAAGAATTTTACAATTTTATTAGTATTATCAGCTTTTAGTTTATCGTTTAATGCTTGCACAAAAGTAGATAAACAAGCACCAAATCATTTTATAAAAAAAACAGAATGGTCTGTAACTAAGTTAACCATTGGTAATGATGACATTTCATCTTTGCCCAAATGGAATTTAAACTCAGATGAATCTGGTAAAGCTGTATGGTATCATGCAGGAGGGTCGCACAGTAGTTTTTATTGGTCTTTTTCTAAAAATTATAATACTTTTAAATTTTATGTAGATGTAAATGACCCTGCTAACAAAATAAATCAAGCATATAAACAATGTGAAAATTTATCAGGCAAATATAAAGTGTTAACCAATAAAAAGAATTTGTTTGAGTTTGAATCTTATGAAACAACAGGTTATGTTGGTCCAAGAGTTTTTATTAGAATTGAATAATAATAAATTTAATTTTATAATCAATAGCGTCCTAAATATAAAATTTAGGTAAATTGTTTACTTTTATGTAAAAAAGTAAGCGTAAATTCTCTGCCTGTTGGCTGATTAGAGTATTTTTAAAGGCACTTTCATAAGTAAATAATTATTTGGAAATCAGATAATTATTTTGTATTTT
>CAYQRJ010000024.1:785-15507 GCA_964419855.1 uncultured Crocinitomix sp. | reverse complement strand
TTAAAAGAATTTTATCCCGACAACTTTCGGGGGAAATTTATTTAGGACGCTATTGTTTCACGGATATAAAGCCCTTTGAGTTATATTGAATCAAAAACAGTGAATAGTGTTTTTTTACCTTACAGGTTTTAAGGTAAGTGATTCAATGAAAAAATCAACTTCCCCTTCCCAATTTAAAGGAGTGAGGTGTTTGACTAAAATTTAAAAACCGACTAACTTTTTTTCTTTTTTTCTGCTTTAATATAATTTTCAATAGCCATAGACATACTTGGATATTTTGGTAATGGTGCATGAATATCTAACCTTAAATTGTTCTTTTTAACAGCATTGGCTGTTGTGGGACCAAATGCAGCAATTTTAGTTCCGTTTTGTTTAAATTTTGGGAAGTTTTTAAATAATGATTCTATTCCTGACGGACTAAAAAACACCAATAAGTCATATTTAACATCTTTTAAATCAGATAAATCTGCAGCTACTGTTTTGTATAATACAGCTTCAGTAAAGTTAAGGTTATTTTCTTTTAAAGCATCTGGTATTCTTTTTCTTAAAATATTTGAACAAGGTAATAAAAAGCGTTCTTTTTTATGCTTTAATAATAAAGGCATTAAATCATCAATATTTTGCTTTCCAAAAAATATTTTTCTTTTTCTATAAACCACATATTTTTGTAAGTAGTAGGCAACTGCCTCCGACATACAAAAATATTTTGTAGATTCTGGTACTTTATATCTCATCTCCTCAGCAATTCTAAAAAAATGATCTACTGATGTTTTACTTGTTAAAATAACTGAATTATGTAATCCTAGTTCTATTTTTTGAGCTCTAAATTCTCTTGATGTTACTCCTATAACATTAATAAATTGTCTAAAATCTATTTTAACATTATACTTTTTAGCTAAATCAAAATAAGGTGATTTTTCACTTGTAGGTTTTGGTTGAGATACCAATATTGTCTTTACACTCATAAATCCTTCTCTTTTTATAAAATCTAAAATTTAACCGACCAAAATCTTAATAAATAAGATTAATGGTAAAATTTCAAGGGTGCAAAGATACAAAATAATATATAATAATGAAATTTTTTGCTTTAAAGCTGTTATAAAAATTTCAACTTCTCGTATTATTATTAACAAACCATAAATAATAAATGCCACTAAAAAGACGTAGGATTTAATTTCAATTTGAATAAAATAGGTAAACAAAAATAGGGGTAGCATCAGTAAACCAATAATTTGATAATATTTTAAATGATAATAAATGGTAAAACTATATTTAGTGTTAAAAAGAATGCGGAGGGTATAAAGTGTCAAAAATTTTAAAATGATGATGCCTGAAATGGTAAAAAAAAGTGTTAAATAGATGAGAGTGCTATTATTGTTGAAAAAAGAATTTGAAAAATTAAAAGTTGTAATAACTTGCTTTAAAAAAAAACTAGCCGTTAATATAAAGTTGATAACAAGGCTATATACAGAAGCTTTGTTTGTTGAGTAAAAGTCGGGATTTTTTTTATGGAATGTGTTGATATACTCAAAATTAAATATTCTACTTATTAATAAGGTAATAACACACAAGCTTAAAACTACCCAATCAGACCAATCAATAGAATGATTTATTGGAGTTAATGATAAATCACCTTGAAATATGCGATTAATGTAATTTGAGTTCATTGACTACAAAAGTAATTTTTTTCAATTTAATATTTAGGGGATAATTGTTTTTTTTATAACCAATACACAAATTTGTTTTATTTTACGCTTAAAACGATTAAAAAAGCTAATTAGTAGTTAAAATATTTGTTTTAGTCGATAAAAAGTTGTAAATTGTGACACTATTAAAGAGTTTTATGTCTGATAAAGTTGCCATTATTGATGTGGGTACTAATACTATTAATTTATTAATAGTAAATAAAACTTGTACTGATTTTGAAATTTTGCATAAAGATAGAAAAGGAATAGGCTTAGGAAACGGTAGTTTTAGCAAGACTAATATTTTGCCTCATGCGTTTGATAGAGGTTTAAAATGTTTAAATGCTTACGCTCAGGTTTGTAAATCTTTTGATACTCAAAAAGTAATTGCCTTTGGAACTTCTGCCTTGCGACAAGCAAAAAACGCTTATCAATTTATTAGTCAAGTTAAAGAGCAAAGTAACATTGATATTGAAATTATTAATGGAGACAAAGAAGCAGAATTAATTTACAATGGAATAAAGTTACTTTATGATTTTGATGAGAAAACTATTGTGATGGATATTGGAGGAGGGAGTACTGAGTTTATTTTGGCTGACAAAAATGGTGTAATTAAAAAAAACAGTTTTGAAATCGGTGTATCAAGGATTAATCAGCTGTTTAATTTTAATAATCCTTTTACAAAATGGGACATTTATAAAATAGATAATTACTTGAATGATTCAATTGGACATCAATTAAATCAATATAAAACCCAAACACTTATTGGGTCATCTGGCTCTTTTAAAACTTTTTATGAACTTTGGAGTGGTAAAAAACATCCCATTAATAGTTTTGTGCAAATTAACTTTAATGAATTTTTGTCTGTTTTAGATGAGGTCATTAATTCATCATTAGAAGAAAGAATAAACAACCCTTTAATTGATCCAATCCGCCACGAAATGTTACCCATTTCAGCTGTTAAAACCAAGTGGGTAATTAATAAAATTGGTATTCAAAAGATATTAATTTCTCCGTATTCTTTAAAAGAAGGGGTAATTTTTTCAACTTAATGGGGTTACCTTAGTTACAGTCATAAATATCTATTAACTTTGTACTGTAATTTTTTACCAAATGATAAAACACAAGTTAAAAAATCCAATTTTTATTTTTTACCTATTGGTATTTTATGTGTTTGCCCAATTTACTTGGTGGTGGATTTTAATTTTTAAACTCAATAAATCAATATATAGCCCCCAAGAGTTTTTTGATAAAAAAATTTGGATGATTATTGGTGAAGGGTTAGTGTTTTTAATTTTACTGATTTTTGGCATTGTAGCTGTTAAAAGAGCGTTTAAACGTCAGCAAAAATTAGCCAAAGAAGAGGCAAGGTTAGCCATAGATCAAGGTAATTTTGTTTTATCTGTAAGTCACGAGCTAAAAACACCCATTGCATCTGTTCAGTTATTTTTACAAACTTTACAAAAACATAAACAACTAACAAAAAATGAGGTTGATGATATTTATTCAAAAGCCCTTTCTGAAGTTAATCGGTTAGATACCATTGTTAATAATATTTTGCAAACCAAGCAAATTGAAAAAAACGATTATCCCATTAATAAAACTAAGGTTGATTTAAAACAATTGATTGAACAAAAAGCAGATATTTACAAGCAGTTAATATCAAAAAATCATCAAATTAGTTTAAATTTAGAAGAGGTTACTGCCTTTGTTGATGAAAATGCCTTTGATAGTATTTTAACTAATATAGTTGAAAATGCGGTGAAATATTCTAAGGCAAATACACAAATTATTATCACTTTAAAAGATAAACCCCATAGTTTTATTTTATCAGTTGCCGATTTTGGAAAAGGGATTGAGGATGAAAATAAATCAAAAATATTTAATAAGTTTTTTAGAGAACAAAATGAGTTAACACGTCAAACCAAAGGAACTGGTTTAGGTTTGTATATTGTTAAATTTTTAATAGAAAAACATAACGGAATTATAACATTAAAAAACAATCATCCGCAAGGGCTGGTGGTTGAAATTGAAATACCAAAACAATGAAAAAAGTAGCTTTATTAATTTTAGATGGTTGGGGACACGGAGATCAATCAAAATCAGATGCCATTTACAATGCCAATACTCCATTTATGGACAGTTTAGAAAAGGATTACCCTAATGCCGAACTGTTAACTGACGGTGAAAATGTAGGGTTGCCAAAAGGGCAAATGGGCAACTCAGAAGTAGGACATTTAAACATTGGAGCAGGTAGAATTGTGTATCAAGATTTTACGCGAATAAATAAAGCCATTGAAGAGAATAAATTTCAGAAAAACCCTATTATTTTACAAGCGTTTGAACAAGCAAAAACATCAGGTAAAAAATTACATTTTATGGGGTTGGTATCTGATGGTGGTGTGCATTCTCATCAAAATCATTTAAAAGTGTTGTGTGATATGGCAAAACAACATCAAGTAGATGAAGTTTACATTCACGCTTTTACAGATGGTAGAGATTGTGACCCAAAATCGGGGTTAGGACAGTTAAAAGAGTTAGAAAATCATTTAACGCATTCTGCTGGTAAAATTGCTACTGTAATTGGTAGATATTACGCCATGGATAGAGATAAACGTTGGGAGAGAATTAAAAAAGCGTATGATTTAATAGTGAATGGAATAGGAGAGAAGTTCAGTACAGCAACTGAAGCCATAAAAGCATCTTATAAAGCTAACATTACAGATGAATTTATTGAGCCAATGTTAATTGATGAAAACGGAATGATTGAAGAAGGCGATACTGTGATTTGTTTTAATTTTAGAACAGATAGATGTAGAGAAATTACAATTGCGCTCACTCAACAAGCTTTTCCTGAATATAAGATGACTCCCCTCAAGCTGAATTATTACACCATGACCAATTACGATAAAACTTTTAAAAATGTAAAGGTCATTTATGATAAAGAAAACTTAGAAAATACGTTAGGAGAAGTGATTTCAAATAAAGGATTATCACAAATACGAATTGCCGAAACCGAAAAATATCCGCACGTTACTTTTTTCTTTTCAGGTGGAAGAGAGAAAGAGTTTGAGGGTGAAAAAAGAATTTTAATCAATTCGCCAAAAGTAGCCACTTACGATTTACAACCAGAAATGAGTGCACCTTTAATTAAAGATGCCATTATAAAAGAAATGAAAACACATCAACCTGATTGTATTTGTTTAAATTTTGCCAATACCGATATGGTTGGACATACAGGTGTTTATAACGCCATTTTAAAAGCCGCCGAAACAGTTGATGGTTGTGTTAAGGAAGTTGTTGAAACAGGGCAACAACTCGGTTATTCCTTTATAATTATTGCCGATCATGGTAATTCTGATAATGCTCTAAATCCAGACGGAACACCAAATACTGCTCATTCTTTAAATCCAGTACCTGTTATTGTTATAGATGATGAGGTAAAAGAAGTTAAAAATGGAACATTAAGAGATGTAGCACCAACTATTTTAGATTTAATGGGGATTCCTCAACCCAAAGAAATGACAGGGAAAAGTCTAGTGGTTAAATCATCAAAGTAAAATCATCAAATGATAAAATACAACACATTTATATTAAAAAACGGACTAAAAGTTATACATCATTTTGATAAAACTACCCCTATGGTAGTGGTTAATACCATTTATAACGTTGGGGCAAGAGATGAAAATCCAAATAAAACAGGTTTTGCCCATTTGTTTGAACATTTGATGTTTGGAGGGTCAAAGCATATTGAAAATTATGACGCTCCTTTGCAATTGGCTGGAGGAGAATGCAACGCCTTTACTAATAATGACATCACTAATTATTACAACACTTTGCCAGCTCAAAATTTAGAAACTGCCTTATGGTTAGAAAGCGATAGAATGTTAGAATTGGCTTTTACATCTAAAAGTTTAGAGGTGCAACGTCAAGTGGTTGTTGAGGAGTTTAAACAACGATACCTTAATCAACCTTATGGTGATGTTTGGTTGAAATTTCGTCCGTTAATTTACAAGCAACATCCTTATCAGTGGGCAACCATTGGTAAAAAAATAGAACACATTGAGCAAGCTAAAATGGAAGATGTTAAAGCGTTTTTTTTTAAGCATTATGGACCTCAAAATGCTACTTTGGTAATTGGTGGGAATGTTGAATTTGAGACGGTAAAAACTGGGGTTGAAAAATGGTATTCCGATATTCCTTCAAGAGAAAAATACATTAGACATATAGCTCCCGAACCACCTCAAACGGACGAAAGGCGTTTGACCATAGAACGAAAAGTGCCTAATAATGCTTTGTACTTTGCTTTTAGAATGGGCAGCAGATTAACACCCGAACATTACGTAGGCGATTTATTGTCTGATGTGTTGTCTGGTGGAAAATCATCAAGGTTGTATCAATCTTTGGTTAAAAATAATCCTTTGTTTTCTAACATCTCTGCATTTATTACAGGAGGTTGGGAGGATGGTTTGTTTATTATTAGTGGTCATTTATTACCCCATGTTGATTTTAAAAAGGCTGAAACTGAAATTTGGAACGAAATCAATCATTTAATTCAACAATCTATTACACCAAACGAATTGACAAAAGTTAAAAATAAATTTGAAACGGCTAAAGCTTTTCAAGAGCAAAGTTTACTTAATAGGGTAATGAATATTGCTATGTACGACCAAATGGGACAATTAGATGAAATTAATAATGAACGTCATAAGTATAACCAAATTACAGTTAATGATTTAATTAGTTTTGCTAAAAAAACTTTTGTTAAAACCAATTTATCAATACTAACCATAAAAGCCATCAAATGAACAGAACAATAGCTCCTGAGTATAAAAAAGCACAAAGTTTAGATGTAGAATTCCCTCATAAAGTTGAGTTGTCTAACGGCATAGAACTTTATTGGTTAAACGATATTCAAAATGATACAGTTAAATTGGATGTTGTATGGGATGCAGGGTCAAAATTTCAAACTAAATCTTTGGTAGCATCTTTTACTAATGCTTTATTGCTGGCGGGTACAAAAGAGATGACAGCCCAACAAATATCAGAGCAATTAGACTTTTTTGGTGGTTATGTCTCTCACGATATTGATAAAGACCAAGCAGGAATAACTTTGTATGGGTTAAATGATAAAATTAAAGACATTTTTAATGTATTTGATACCGCTTTTTTAAATGCAATGTTTCCTGAGACAGAACTAAAAAAACTAATTGATATTAGAAAAAGTAATTATCAAGTATCGCAACAAAAGGTAAATAATTTGTGCAGAAAAGCATTTAATAAACATATTTTTGGCGAGAATACGCAATATGGTAAGGTTGCAGAATTAGAAGATTTTGACCAAGTTAATGTTGAGGATTTAAAATTATTTTATCAAGATGTTTATTTGAATACAAAACCCGTTTTATTTTTAGTTGGAAATGTGTCTAATGATTTTATAAATTTACTTAAACAATGGACTAAACAATTAGGAAATCATAGGGCTGAAATTGAACCCCAACCGTTTAAGCAAACTGTTGGTAGAGTGGTGGAGAAAAAAGAAAAGACCATTCAATCTGCCATAAGAATAGGTAAGCTACTATTTACTAAAAATCACCCCGATTATTATAAGTTTCAGGTGCTAAATACCATTTTAGGTGGATATTTTGGAAGCAGGTTAATGGCAAACATAAGAGAGGATAAAGGTTATACTTACGGAATTGGTTCTGGATTGTCAGTTTTAGAAGATGCGGGTTACTTTTTTGTGTCAACAGAGGTGGCAAAAGATGTTACAGAAGCTACCATTAATGAAATTTATAACGAAATAGAAAAATTGCAAACGCAATTGATAAACCATGATGAATTAGAAAAAGTAAAAAATTATTTATTAGGCGATTTTTTAAGACATTCTGATGGTCCAATAGCTATTATGGAAAATTATAAAAATATTTATTTTAATAATTTAAGTGAAGAATATTATTCTGATTTTATTCAATCTGTTAATGATGTAACCGCTCAACAATTACAAGATTTAGCCATAAAATATTTACAAAAAAATACCATGCTTGAAGTGGTGGTTGGAGATATTTAACCGCAAAAATTCATGGAATTAGCTTTGTTTAAATGTGAAATTTTAAAATCCGCTGGAATACCTAAGTATTTCAAGGTTTTTGAAATGAAGCAGATGAATAAAGATAATTTCAAACTTCCTTAAATTTGGGTGTTATTAAATTGTATAATAAGTAATTTAACAATTTGATTTTGCGGATTAACAATTAAAAATTTCTTTAACATTTGCACGTATTTTAATTGATAAATTATCGGTGGGAAGGTCGTTTTCATCAATGCCAAAAGGATCTTCAATTTCCTCTGCTAAAATTTCCATACTTACTAACACGTAAAATACAAAAATGGCTACAAATGCTGAGTAGTAGTTAAAAACTGTAATAAAAGACAAAGGTAAAGTGGTTACAAAAACAAAAATAAACTTTTTTAAAAAAGAACTATAAGAATAGGGGATAGGTGTGTTTTTTATTCTTTCGCAAGCACCAGTTATGTCTGAAAAAGTTTTAAGATTCACATCTAAAGACAAAAACTCAATGTCTGTTAACTCATTTTTAGATTTCATTAGCTCTAAACGTTCATACATTTTTTTTGCTATATAAGACGTTTTGTGTTCAATGTGTTTAATCTCGTTTAATTCTTCATCAGTTAAATCTAACTCATCCAATTTTACGCCTTCTCGCAAATGCTCTTTCATGGCAAAAGCATAATTAGGAATCATTCTGCTAAAAAACTGCTCATCAGCTTTATTTTTAGTCATTGCACTTATTTTAATGGCTAAATTTCTTGAGTTATTAACCAATTCACCCCATTTTTTTCTGCCTTCCCACCAACGGTCGTAAGCTGTGTTTGTTCTAAATACCAAAAGTAAAGATAAAACAAAACCAACCAATGCAAATACATCTTTGAGTTTTGACATGGTTTCAATATTTTCGGAGCTGACATATTTAGAAACCAAAAAGGTTAAAAGCGTTGTAAATAAACCTATATAGATGAGTTCCTTCCAAATCACCATAAATGTATCGCTCTTGTGAAAAGAAAAAATATGTTTGAACCAAAATTTAGGATTGTATCGTATCATTATTTTTTTTTGACTAAAATATAAATTTGATAGGAAATAACGATAAACTTTTACACTTTTGTACTTAATGAATTCAATAAAAGATAAAATAATTAGAATTTACCGCATTTTAAGAGTTACTTTTTTGCGACAAATTATTCACTTTGCTCGTAAAATTTGGTTACCTGGGTTTCAAGGTGTCAATCTTTACGAAATTTTATTCTTTTTTGTGTGGTCATTGCGAAAAGGGTTAATTTCAACCAGAGCAGCCGCTTTGTCCTTTCATTTTTTTTTAGCATTAATCCCTTTTGCCTTGGTTTTGGTTATATCCTGTGCTTATGTCCCATTTTTTGATTTAAAACAAGATATCATTCCTATTCTTTCGGGTTTTGTGCCAAAAGTAATTATTGATAATTTTATAGACAGTTTAGATGAACTCCAAAATTCTACGGTTAACTCTATTTTATCGGTTGGTTTTATTATGGCACTTTATTTTATCTCTAATGGTTTTAGGGTAATTATTCAAATGTTTAATGCTTCCAAAATTAATTTTGATAAACGGTCGTGGATTTCAACCCGCTTAATTTCTTTTCTTTTGGTAATTGGATTTGTGATTTCAACCCTTAGCATGTTTTTATTTATGGTTTGGGAAAGAAAAATCATCAATATTTTGTCAGATAATATTTCTTTTGTTTCCAATAATGAAGGAATTATTTTTTATTTTTTTACATTTTTAATTATTGGAACAATCGTTTATTTTTCGGTAGCATTTTTATTTTACATTGCACCATTAAAACGTAAAACGTTTAAGTTTTTATCTGCCGGAGCTACCTTATCAACGGTTCTTATCTTGTTAATTTTCTTAGGCTACTCCTATTATGTTACTAATTTTGCAAACTATAGTGCGCTTTATGGTTCGGTAGGAACAATTATGGTTATTATGCTTTGGATATACTTAAATTCTTATGCCTTATTATTGGGGTTTGAATTAAACGCAAGTATTCATGGTGCCATTTTAAACGAAAAATTAAAGTCATATTCTGATTTAGAAAAGCAATATTCCGATAAAATATAGTTAAAAATATTGTTGTAAATCGTTTTAATTATTTTACCTTTGTGCCGAGCAAGTTTTTGTTCATAGGGGTTTTTATTTATCCTCATCCTTTAATTAGGGTGAGGATTTTTTTATTTTATGATAATGTTTCCTTTTACTTTAATACAAACCTCACCTCTTTTAAATCAAACAATTTAATGTTTTGATTAGATAAATCTTTAATTCTTAATTTTCCATTTTTGTTTATTCCTTCAATTTGTCCTTTAAAAGGTAAGTTAGATTTTAAATCAATAAAATGTCCAACCTCTTTAAACCAAAACAACTCTTTATAATATAATTTTAACAATAAATCAAAATTAGATTGGAGTAACAAATCGTAATAAAAATCAAAGTACTGGTAAATTTGGTTTAAAACATCCTCTTTTTTAATAGCTACTCCCCCCTCTTTTTTTATTGATGTAGCTTTTAATTCATCTTTAAAATTAATTTGATTTACATTTAAACCTATACCAATAACAGATTGAGTAATTTTTAAGGATGAAATGACATTTTCTACCAGTATGCCTGCAATTTTATTGTGATGAATTAAAATGTCATTAGGCCATTTAATTTTTGATGCTAAATTTAAGTCTTTAAGTGTTTTATTAACCGATAAAGCTGAAATGATATTCAAATAGAAAGAATATTTAACATTTAATTGAGGGTAAAGGACTATTGAAAAAGTCAAATTTTGTCCCTTCTCTGTCAACCAATTATTACCTCTTTGTCCTTTTCCCTTTATTTGATGATTGGCAATAATAATTGTCCCTTCTGGTTGTTGGTTAGATTTATTCAAATCAATTAAAAATGAATTTGTAGAGTCAACTTCATCTAAAAAAATCTTATTAAATGTTAAATGTTTCAAATTCATACTGCAAAAATCAAAAATAAATGTGATTTATCAATTGAAAACCATTAATTTTGTTGTTTTATTTTTAAATATAAATATGAGTAAAACCATTTCTGAGCAAGAATTACAAACCAAACAACTGATTGATACTATTGTTGAAGGCATTCAAGAGGTTAAAGGTAAAGACATCACCATACTTGATTTAAGTGAAATTGAACAAAGAGTTTGTGATTATTTTATCATTTGTACTGGTGAATCTTCAACTCAAGTTGATTCTATAGCCAATTCAATTACAAAAACAACCAGAAAAAAACTAAAAGAAAAACCTTGGCACTTTGAAGATTCAACTACTAAAGAATGGATATTAATTGACTATGTTAACATAGTTGTTCATGTTTTTTATAAAGATACAAGAGAGTTTTACAATATAGAAGGGCTTTGGGCTGATGCTAAAAGAACCGATATTCCAAATTTAGACTAAACATAATATGGCAAAAAAAAATACACCAATACAACCAGGTAAATTTAATTTTTATTGGATTTATGGCATAATAGCAGTACTTCTTTTAGGGTCAATGCTATTATCATCAAATGTTAACACCATTGAAATCACAAATCAAGATTTTAATGAAATGGCTGAAAAAGGCTATATTGAAAGGGTTGATATTGTTAAAAACAAAGGTATAGCAGAAATCTATTTAAAAAAGGATAAAATTGATGAGGTTAAAGCATTAGATAAAAAGTTTAAATTTTTAAAACCAAAACCAAAAACAGCTTTTTCGGGTGAGGTGCCAGATTTAGAAATGATTGCTCCACCCAATGCTCCTTTTTACGAAAAATTAGAAACCTTACACGATAAATATGGTTTAATATATGATTACACTGAAAAGTATAGCATTGGTGATGCGCTTGGTTGGATGTTGTTTCCTGCCATTTTAATTATTTTCTGGATATTTATGTTCCGTAGAATGGGAGCTGGAGGCGGTGGTGCCGGAGGTGGTATTTTTAGTATTGGAAAATCAAGAGCCAAAGTATTTGAAAAAGGCAAAGGAACCAACACAACCTTTAAAGATGTAGCTGGATTAGAAGGTGCAAAAGAAGAAATCCAAGAAATTGTTGACTTTTTAAAAAATCCTAAAAAATATACCGAACTAGGAGCAAAAATTCCTAAAGGGGCATTATTAGTAGGTCCTCCGGGTACTGGGAAAACATTATTAGCAAAAGCAGTGGCTGGAGAAGCCAAAGTTCCTTTCTTTTCTCTTTCTGGGTCAGATTTTGTTGAAATGTTTGTAGGTGTTGGTGCATCAAGAGTAAGAGATTTATTTAAACAAGCTAAAGAAAAATCGCCTTCAATTATTTTTATTGATGAGATTGATGCCATTGGTAGAGCCAGAGGTAAAAATGCTCAAATGGGTTCTAATGATGAAAGAGAAAACACTTTAAATCAATTATTAACTGAAATGGATGGGTTTGGCACAAATTCGGGGGTGATTATACTTGCCGCTACTAATAGAGCAGATGTGTTAGATAAAGCATTAATGAGAGCTGGTAGGTTTGACCGACAAATTTACGTGGATATGCCCGACTTAAATGAACGTAAAGAAATATTTATGGTGCATTTAAAACCATTAAAATTAAAAGAGAATTTAGATGTAGATTTTTTAGCTCGCCAAACCCCAGGTTTTTCAGGTGCAGACATTGCCAATATGTGTAATGAAGCGGCTTTAATTGCTGCTCGTAAAAAGAAAAAACATGTTGAGTTACAAGACTTTTTAGATGCCGTAGATAGAATAGTTGGTGGATTAGAAAAGAAAAATAAAATAATTACGCCACACGAAAAGAAAACTATAGCTTATCATGAGGCAGGTCATGCCACTACATCTTGGTTATTAGAACATGCTTCACCATTAGTAAAAGTGACTATTGTGCCTAGAGGTAAATCTTTAGGGGCTGCATGGTATTTACCAGAGGAAAGACAAATTACTACCAAAGAACAATTACTTGACGAAATGTGTTCGGCACTTGGTGGTAGAGCTGCTGAAAGTATTATTTTTGGTAAAATTTCAACTGGTGCATTAAGTGATTTAGAAAAGGTAACCAAGCAAGCTTACGCTATGGTATCAATGTATGGGTTGAGTGATAAAGTTGGTAACATTAGTTATTACGATTCTCAAGGTCAACAAGGGTTTACAAAACCATATTCTGAAGAAACTGCTAAAATTATTGATGAAGAAGTATCGGCAATGATTGAAGAACAATATAAACGTGCTGTAGAAATTTTATCAGAAAATAAAGATAAGTTAACCGAGTTAGCTGAAGCATTACTTAAAGATGAGGTTATTTTTAAAGAAAATTTAATTAAAATATTTGGAGAACGTCCTTGGGATAAAGCCGAAACTGTATCGGAAGAAATTATTAAAGAGGAAAAAGAATTTACAGAGAGCCATCAAACCGAAAATAATATTAATGAAGAAACTCCTTCAGAAAATAAAGAGAATCATACAACAGAGTCAGGGGAAGAAGACAAAGAAACTACAAAATAGGACTTTGATTTTATCTACTCCTCAAGAGTATTTGATTCATTTGTATTTGGGTAAACTGAAAGCTCATAACATACACGCCACTGTTTTAAATAAAAAAGACAGTATGTATAATAATTTTGGCAATTATGAATTGTACGTTAACCCTGAGGATGTGGTTAAAGCAAAATATATTATTGAAAAAGAAATAGATGAGTAATTTAGTAACCAGAGGTATTACAGGTTTTTTCTTTGTAGCAGTTATTGTCACCGCTATTGTTTTAGGTGATAAATATATGGTGGCTTTGTTTGGTGTAGTAGCTTTGCTTTGCCTTAACGAATTTTATGATGTGTTTTCAAACTCTAAATATGCACCAAACAAGTATTTAGGCATTTTTTTAGGATTGGTGTTTTACAGTTTTTATATCTATGATGCTCCTTTTGAAATTTACACCTTGTTATTTGTTATTGCTTTTCCGTTAATGGCTTTACTCGAATTGTTTAGAAATAAACCCACTCCTTTTCAAAATATGGGCATTACTTTAATAGGCATTTTGTATATTATCATACCTTTTATTTTAATTAATTCCCCTCACTTAAAAAAAGAAAATTTTTGGTTGGTTTTAAGTATATTTATTTTAACATGGACATCAGATACTTTTGCTTTTTTAATTGGTAGTAAAATTGGTAAACATAAATTGTTTGAACGCTTATCTCCAAAAAAATCATGGGAAGGATTTATTGGTGGTTTTTTGTTTAGTGTTTTAGCAGGATTTATTATTGCTTATTTCACTCAAAACGACATTGCAAAATTTATGTTGTATGGCGCTATTATCTCTGTTTTTGGCACGTTAGGTGATTTGGTGGAATCTATGCTTAAACGCAGTCTTAAAATTAAAGATACAGGCACAATTTTACCCGGACACGGTGGCTTGTTAGACCGATTTGATGCTGTTATTTTTGTTATCCCAATTATCTATGTCATTGAAGTGGTATTTTATCAAGGATGAATGTTGAAATGAAGTGCTAAAAACACATAATAGTCAGAATTATTGTGTGTTATACCACTAATAATATTCATAAATATATTTTCTAATTCCATTACATGTTTCATCTTTAAAAAATTCAATTTTTTTTAAACAAAAATTTTCATTATAATAATAATAATTCGTTGTTTTAAAAATAAGTTTTTGGTTATTAAATTGTTTTCTTAGACTTTTTTCTAATTGAAAATTGTCATTGTAATAGAAATAATCAACAACAATGATAGTATCATTAATTTTATCATAAAACATAGTGTCATTTTCGTTTAGATTATAAATAAGAGTGTTTTTTTGATAAAAAAGTAAAGTAGTATCTTTAATTTTGTAATATTTTTTATACTCTTCTTGAATAATTGTATCCCCTTCTAAAGTTGGGTAATCAGATGAATGTGCAAATCCAATGGAACTAGAAGAATCTGTTCTAATTAAA
>CAYQRJ010000024.1:0-775 GCA_964419855.1 uncultured Crocinitomix sp. | reverse complement strand
TTAAATTATAACAATCGTCATAATAGTATTCAATTTCAATATCAAAAATATTCCCATTAATTGATTTTATTTTTTTTAAATAGCCTTCTTTAGTAAAAAAATACTTATAACTATATGTTGTATCCTTTGTGTTGTAATCAATATAATATGAATAAAAAGATTTTATTTTTTTTAGTTTAATAAAGTCGTTGTAACCTACATCAACTTTACTCTCTAAAGTTTGCGAATAAATACAATTATTAAAGAGTAAAAATAAAGTAGAAAAAAGTAAATGTTTATGGTTGTTTGATATCATTATTTTTTTAAATTTAATCTCTGTTTTTCTATTATATTATCTTTTCTATATCTTGTCCTTGAAATCTCTAACGATAATCATATTCAGCAAGACAGTCACCGTATTTGGTTAGTAATACCTGTAATCATAGCGTTTATTCTTTTGTTTAAATAAAAGTATTTTTATCTGTTTTAGGATAGTATTTCCCATTTTCTTCATTAAAATTAATTGAATGAATATCGGTAAATACTAAAATTTGTACAACTTGTTATATCCCTATTAAGCTACTTTTATTTGGATTTCTTTCACTAAGATACAAATTATTTACTAAACTACCATCTCCATTGAAATTATTTAATATATTTTACCAATCCCGTCCTAAACGTTTTTTGAAATAATACCTAAAGTCTTGATTTTATTTAAAATTTAAGGTATTTGTTATTATTAGGGGTACTTTGTTTATAGTAAGTTTAATGATAGAGAGAAAAAATCTTTTTTTGC
>CAYQRJ010000023.1:6757-15845 GCA_964419855.1 uncultured Crocinitomix sp. | reverse complement strand
CTATGGCTATGGTGATTCTTATTCTGATTATATTGATGAAGATTGATTATTGATTCCATTCTAATATAAGACAATTGAAATTATTTGGAATTTAATTTATGATTGGTTGTATTCCATTTAAAAATATTACTTTTGCACTCTAAAATTAATAGGCAAAATGATTAACGTAAATAATCTATCTTTACAATTTGGTAAAAAAGTATTGTTTGATGAAGTAAATTTAAAATTCATCAACGGAAACTGTTATGGTGTTATTGGTGCTAACGGTGCAGGTAAATCAACTTTTTTAAAGGTATTAACAGGAGAACAAGACCCAAACAAAGGTAACATATCTATTGAACCAGGCAGAAGAATGGCTGTTCTTAGTCAAGACCACCATGCTTTTGATGAATTTACAGTGTTAAACACTGTAATGATGGGACATAAAGCCTTGTGGAAAATTATTGAAGAAAAAGATGCCCTTTATGCCAAGCCAGATTTTTCTGAAGAAGACGGTATGCGTACTGCCGAATTAGAAGCGGAATTTGCCGAAATGGATGGGTGGAATGCTGAAAATGATGCCGCTACCATTTTATCTAATCTTGGAATTAAAGAGGATTTACATTATACTTTAATGAAAGATATGCCTTCTGATTTAAAGGTTCGTGTATTACTTGGTCAAGCTTTGTTTGGTAATCCTGACATTTTAGTGTTAGATGAGCCAACCAATGATTTGGACATCAAAACTATTTCGTGGTTAGAGGATTTTTTACTTGATTTTAAAAACTTAGTGATTGTAGTTTCTCATGACCGTCACTTTTTAGATACAGTTTGTACCCATATTTGCGATATTGATTATTCAAAAATCAATCTATTTACAGGTAATTACTCATTTTGGTATAAATCATCTCAATTAGCCAGTAAACAAATGGCTGATCAAAATAAAAAATTAGAAGATAAACGTAAGGAGTTACAAGATTTTATTTCTCGTTTTTCTGCCAATGCCTCAAAATCTAAACAAGCCACCAGCAGACGTAAATTATTAGAAAAATTAACACTTGAAGATATTAAACCATCATCAAGAAAATATCCAGGAATTATTTTTGAGCAAGAAAGACAAGCTGGTGACCAAATTTTACACATTAATGGTTTAAGCAAATCTTTAGATGGAGAATTATTATTTAAAGGATTAAACGTTAATGTTTCTAAAGGTGATAAAATTGCTTTTTTATCTAAAAACTCTTTAGCTACCACTACTTTATTTAAAATTTTAGTTGGAGAAGAAAAACAAGATGAAGGTACTTTTGAATTTGGAACAACTATTAAAACCTCATTTTTACCTACGGACAATTCTGAATATTTTAAAGAGGATTTAAGTTTAATTGATTGGCTAAGACAATATGCCGAAACAGATGAAGAAAAAGATGAAGTGTATTTGAGAGGTTTTTTAGGTAAAATGTTATTTTCGGGTGAGGAAGCCTTAAAATCTGCAAAGGTGTTATCAGGTGGCGAAAAAGTACGTTGTATGTTGTCTAGACAAATGTTAGGAAAAGGAAATTTGTTAATTATTGATGAACCCACTAACCATTTAGATTTAGAAAGTATTCAGGCATTTAACAATGCGTTAATTAATTTCCCCGGTCAAGTTTTATTCGCCTCTCATGACCACGAATTTGTTAACACGGTAGCCAATAGAATTATTGAAATTGGGCCAAAAGGATATCTTGATAAACTAATGAGTTATGATGATTATTTAGCAGATGAAAAAGTTCAAGCTCAAGCAGAAGCTCTATACTAATGTCGTTAAAAGAAAAAATAAAAAAAATAGCACCTTATTTTGTTGATGCTTGGCAATACATTGTTATCGTCATCATTTTTATTATTGCTGCAATATTTATTCTTTAAATTAGTTAATGACTTATCAAACTTATAGAATCAAAACATATTGACAAAAAAAAGTGGGACCAAACAGTAGCCAACTCTTCAATTGAAAACATATTTATGCACAGTTGGTATTTAGACGCAACAGCTGATAACTGGTGTGCTTTGATTAGTGATGATTATTCTACTATATTTCCGATAACTTACACCAAAAAACTAGGCATCAAACAATTTAGTCAAACCATTTTCACAAGACAATTTGAAGTTATTGGTAATGATTTTACTTTAACACAAGCCATTAAAAAAATTAAAAATAATTTTAAATTAATTAATTTTAGGTCAAGACAAAATCTTAATCTAAATCAACAAACCCAAATAAGACAACATCAAATAATTAATTTAAAAGATGAAATAAATTATTCATCTAATTCAAAGAGGTTAATCAAAAAATCAAACCGTTTATATACTTATAAAAACATAACTAATTTAACCCCTTTTATTGATTTGATTAAAGAAATTCTATCTAAAAAGATAAAAGAGTTTACACCTAAAAACATTAATAAATTAAGTCATTTAATGCAAGCCGCTCTAAAAAATGGCAAAGGAGAATGTATTGGTATTTTTAAAGATGGTAGTTTTGTAGGAGCTGGTTTCTTTTTTAAAGATAAAAATACAATTACTTACCTTAAAGGCGTTTCAACAAATGAAACAAAAAAAAGTGGTGCTATGTATGGTTTAATTGATTTTGCAATAAAAAAACATCAACAAAATTATTCAGTTTTTGATTTTGGTGGTTCAATGGTTAATGGCGTAGCCGTTTTTTTTAAAAAATTTGGCGCCATTGATAAATCATATAACGAATACACAATAAATCATCTACCTTTATGGTTTAATACTTTAAAAAAACTAAAAAAATAATGTCTAAAAAAACCATTTTAATTATTGGAAGCTCAGGCGGGTTAGGATCGTCTATTTTATCTAGCTTTGACGAGAACAAATATAATTTAGCATTGCATTATTACTCAAACCCTCATGCTATCCAATCTAAAAATTACAAAAGCTATCAAGCTGACATCACTAACGAGCAAGAGGTTGAACAACTCATAAAAAAAGTAGTTAATGATTTTGGTTCAATTGACATTGTACTTAACAACGCCGGAATAACCATTAGTGAAATGTCGTGGAAAACTCAATTGTCTAATTGGGAAAAAACCATAGCCATCAATTTAACAGGTCCGTTTTTAGTTACCAAACACGTTTTGCCAATTATGCGAAAAAATAATTGGGGTAGAATTATTTATATGTCATCTATAGTGGCACAAACAGGATTTATTGGCGCTTCAGCTTATGCCGCATCAAAAGCAGGTTTGTTAGGCATGGTTAAAACCATATCTAAAGAAGTTGCCAATAAAAACATTACTATTAATGCTATTGCTTTGGGGTATTTTAATGCTGGTATGATAGATGATGTCCCTCAAGAAATGCAAGAAAAATTAAAAGAAGCCATTCCTGTAGCTGCCTTAGGTAAACCAGAAGAATTAGCAGAGTTAATAAAATACATTATTTCCGAAAAATCATCTTACTTAACAGGTCAAACCATTAATTTGAATGGTGGGCTTTATGTGTAGGTTTAAGTCCTATTTAGTTGCTAAAATCTCATTTTAAACCAATTATAATTAACATCAAAATTAAATATTTATCTTACCTTTGCATAAATCCAATAATCTTTATAAAATGGTACGTAATTTAAGTGAGCAAAATTCAATATTTAACCAGTTTATTGCTGAAATTAGAGATGTTGATATTCAACAAGACGCTATGAGGTTCAGAAGAAATATTGAACGCATTGGCGAAATTTTAGCGTATGAGTTAAGTAAAGATTTGGATTATGAAGAAGAAGAAATATTCACTCCACTTGGCATAGCTAAAGAAAACCTATTAAAACAGCAACCTGTAATTGCTTCAATTTTACGTGCAGGATTGCCTTTACATAATGGTATTTTAAACCTATTTGACCAAGCCGAAAATGCTTTTATATCTGCTTACAGAAAAGAACATAAAGATGGTTCATTTGAAGTACATGTAGATTATTTAGCTTCTCCCGATATTGATGATAAAGTTTTGATTTTAGCCGACCCTATGCTTGCCACAGGACGTTCTATGGAATTAGTTTATAAAGCATTATTACAAAAAGGAATGCCAAAACAAATTCATATTGTTAGTGTTATTGCCAGTAAATTAGCCATTGAACACATTAAATCAAAATTTCCAAAAAACACAAAAATTTGGGTGGGGGCAATTGATGATGAACTTACAGCACAATCATATATTGTACCTGGTTTAGGTGATGCTGGAGATTTAGCTTATGGTCAAAAATCTTAACTATGACTAATTGGCACTGGTACCTTTACGGATTTGGACTAGGCACTTTTAAGTATATGCCATCACAATGGTTTGTATATTGGAGCACACTAGCTAAAGCTAAAACACAACTTAACTTTTGGGAATTATTTATTCCTACTTTTTTAGGAGCAGTAATTAGTATGGCTTTTTTCTATTTTTTAAGCGATTATTTTATGGACAGAGCTGTAAAAAAAAGAGCTGAGAAAATTAAAAAATTACAAGAGGAAGGTATTGAAGTAAAACCAAAGAAAAAATTTACCAAAATGAATAAATTTATGGTAAAAATAAAACGAACATTTAATATTTATGTGTTTACTTTTATAGCTCCCTTGTTTTTGAGTATTCCTTTAGGTAGTATTGTATGTGCTAAATTTTACGGACACAAAAAAAAGACTTTCCCTTTAATGGTTTTAAATATGGCCATTTATGGCATTATTACTTCTTTAGTTATTGTTGCTTTGTATGAATAATGTAAAACACATTTTTTTTGATTTAGATCACACCCTTTGGGATTTTGAAAAAAATTCGAAAGAAACTCTAAATGAACTATTTTATGAGTTAGAATTAAATCTACAAATTCAATCTTTTGAACGGTTTATTAAAAAATACCGTGAAATTAACAACAGATATTGGAGTTTATACAGACAAAACCTAGTAACAAAAGATCAAGTAAGAAACGGTAGATTTAAAGACACCTTAGATTTTTTTAAACTTCCAAATAGTACTGAATTATCAAATGAATTAAGTCATCAATACATCTCTATTAGCCCAACAAAAACTCATCTTTTTCCTTACACCCACCAAATTCTTTCAAAATTAAAGCAAAAATACGCCTTACATATTATTACTAATGGGTTTGTGGAAGTTCAGCACACCAAACTTCAAAAATCTAACTTAAAACAATATTTTGATGTGGTAGTTTGCTCAGAGGAAACAGGAAAGAAAAAACCTCATAAAGACGTCTTTAATTTAGCCCTTAAAAATGCCAATGCCAAACCCGAAACCTCTGCAATGATTGGCGATAATTTGGAAGCAGATGTGCTTGGTGCAAAAAGAGTAGGAATAAAGCCTATTTGGTTTAACCCCGAAAATAAAAAAACAAAAAAAGATGTTATTCAAATTAAGCATCTTAACCAATTAGAAAATATTTTTAATGTCTAATTATTGTATTTACACTATTATGAATGAGTAAAATATTAATTAACCAAAACTAAAGCTTAAACACCTTGTTTTACCGATAAAAACAAAACTTATTTATTAGTGTTATTTAGAATGATTCTAAATTGTGATTTTAGTTACATAAGACTATGAAAATGGCGACTAACTTTTTACATTTGTCCTCTAAAATTTAATTCCAATAAAGATATGTCCAAGACTGTCAAATTAAGGAAAGGTTTAAATATACCTTTGTTAGGTGAAGCTGAAAAAGTTAAAAACTCAGTTGAACAAGCAGATGTATTTGCAATTAAACCACCTGATTTTCATGGCGTAATGCCAAAATTAGATTTAAAAGCCGGAGCTAAAGTTAAAGCTGGTGATGTAATCTTTCATAATAAATATGTTGAAAATGTAAAATTCTGCTCTCCTGTTTCAGGAGAAATTACCGAAATTATAAGAGGTGCCAAGCGTAGAATTTTAGAAATAAGAATTAAAGCTGATTCTACAATTAATTATAAAGATTTAGGAGTAAAAGATGCTAATTCAATGAGTAATGAAGAAGTTAAAAATCACATGTTAGCTTCTGGTTTATGGCCTTTTATAAAACAAAGACCTATTGATATTATAGCTGACCCTACTCAAGAACCGAAAGCTATTTTTATTTCTGCATTTGATTCTGCTCCCATTGCACCAGATTACGATTTTATTTTACATGGTGAAGATGAAAATTTTCAAGCAGGTATTGATGTGCTTAAAAAATTAACTCAAGGTACTATTCATTTGAATGTAAACGGAAATGGTAGTCCTGATAAAGTATTTACTAACGCAAGTGGTGTTCAAATTAATAAAATTTATGGTAAACACCCTGCTGGTAATGTAGGTACGCAAATCCATCACATAGACCCCATTAATAAAGGAGAATATGTTTGGACAGTTAATGCTCAAGATGTAGCAATTATTGGCAAAGTGTTTAAAACTGGTAAATTTGACTTATCAAAAGTAATTGCATTAACGGGGTCAGAAATAAGCAACCCTAAATATTATAAAACCATTATTGGTTCATCTGTAAAAAATATATTAAACGGAAATGTGACTAATGATAATGTAAGGATAATTTCTGGCAACGTTTTAACAGGTGATAAAATTGATGCTGAAGGATTTTTAGGGTATTATGCTAATCAAATTACCGTTATACCAGAAGGAAATCAATCTAAATTCTTTTTAACTGAAGGTTGGCTAGGATTTGGTGGTAGTAAATTCTCTATCAGTAAAACTTACTTTTCTTGGTTAACTCCAAACAAAAAAAGAAGGTTAGATACCAACCTAAACGGTGAAATTAGGTCGTTTGTTGTTACAGGCGAAATGGAAAAAGTATTTCCTTTTGATATCTATCCAATGCAATTGATTAAGTCAATTATGTATGAAGATTTAGATGAGATGGAGGCTTTAGGTATTTATGAGGTAGCTCCAGAAGATTTTGCTTTATGCGAATTTGTTTGTACATCAAAAGTTGATATTCAAGAAAAAATTCGTCAAGGGCTAGATAAAGTACAAGAGGAAATTTTATAATTATTAATAATATTAAAAAAATAAAACGTGAAATCAATTGAAAAATTATTGCGTAAGTTTGAACCTGAGCATGATGGCAAATGGGCAAAATTACACCCAGCTTGGGATGCTTTTTACACTTTTATGTTTACCCCAGATAAGGTAACAACTAGTGGTTCACACATACGTGATGGAATTGACTTAAAAAGAACAATGTTTACTGTTGTTGTAGCATTAATCCCAGCCCTTTTATTTGGAATGTACAATGTTGGACATTGGCATTATGCATCATTAGGAGAAACAACCACTTATTGGGATATGTTTGGTGATAAATTCTTGTATGGTTTACTAAGAGTATTACCAATTGTTGTTGTTTCTTACGCAGTAGGTTTAGGAGTTGAATTTATATTTGCTATTAAAAACGGACATGCTGTGCAAGAAGGTTTTTTAGTGTCTGGAATGTTAATTCCACTTATTGTTCCAGTTGACACTCCTTTATGGATGATTGCTGTAGCCACAGTTTTTGCCGTAGTAATTGGTAAAGAAGTTTTTGGTGGTACAGGAATGAATATTGTCAATGTGGCTTTAACCGCTAGAGCATTTTTATTCTTTGGATACCCAACCATGATGTCTGGAAATAAAGTGTGGGTTGGTGGATTAAGTGAGAACACAGACAAAGTAGTTGATGGTTTTTCAGGAGCAACACCCCTTGGAGATTTAGCTAGTTTTTGGTCTGATGAACCCGTTTTTAGTTCATTAAGCAGCTTTACCGAACATTGGTCATTATTAGATTCAATTTTTGGATATATCCCTGGCTCTATTGGAGAAACATCAATGATTGCAATAGGAATTGGAGCAGTTATTTTATTATTAACAGGAATTGCAAGTTGGAGAATTATGTTAACATTTTTCGCAGGTGGATTATTTATGGCATTCTTGTTTAATCAAGTAGCAACTAATCCATTCATGGAATTATCTCCAATTCATCAAATTGCTTTAGGTGGATTTGCATTTGGTGCCGTATTTATGGTTACAGACCCTGTTACAGCAGCTCAAACCAACACAGGTAAATACATTTATGGATTTTTAGCCGGTTTATTTGCAATTCTAGTAAGAGTATTTAACCCTGCTTTTCCTGAAGGTGTAATGATGGCAATTTTGTTTTTTAATGTAATGGCTCCCTTAATTGACCATTATGTCATTCAAGCAAATGTTAAACGTAGATTAAAAAGATTAAAAACTAAAGAAGCATAATCATGGCAATAAATAAAGACAGTAACGGTTATACTTTTCTTTTTGCAATTGTTTTAGTTGTAGTAGTTGGAATTAGTTTAGCTTCAATTTCAATTGGATTGAAACCTATTCAAACTAAAAACGCTGAAATTAAAAAGAAAATGGACATTTTAGGTGCATTAAAAATTGATTGTACCAGAGATAATGCAGAGGAACATTTTGCAAAATATATTGATTTATCAAAATCAGTAGTGTTAGATGCTAATGGAAATCCAGTAGATGGCATCAACCCATTTGATGTAGATATCAAAAAACAATTTAGAGATAAAACATTAGCTGAAAAAGATAGATTGTATCCTCTTTTTGTAGGCAATGTAGATGGAAAAACCAAATATATCATCCCAATGGTTGGTACAGGTTTATGGGGTCCAATTTGGGGTTATTTAGCCATTAATGATGATAAACAATCAATCTATGGTGCTGTATTTGACCACAAAACAGAAACTCCAGGTTTAGGTGCTGAAATTACCACAGAACTATTTACAAAACAATTTGTAGATGAGTTAATCTCTGATAACGGACAATTTGTACCTTTTAAAGTGGTTAAAGATGGCTCAGGAAGTAGCCAACAACATAAAGTTGATGGTATTACGGGTGGAACAATTACATCTAAAGGTGTTGAAAAAATGCTAAATAACACTTTAGCAGTTTATGTTAAATATTTTAATAAATAAGGGATTATGAGCGATAAAAGAGAACCTTTATTCTCAAAGAAGAATAAAAAATTAATCACAGACCCGTTAAATGACAATAACCCTGTAACTGTACAAGTGTTAGGGATTTGTTCGGCATTAGCCATTACGGTATCAATAGAACAAGCTTTAAC
>CAYQRJ010000023.1:0-6657 GCA_964419855.1 uncultured Crocinitomix sp. | reverse complement strand
GAAGAAACAGGTCTTTATTCATTAGGTTATATGAACAATAACTTAATCATACTTGCGCCATTTGCATTATTTGCAGTGGCTTTAGTTATATGGGTTCAAAGGTCTTATAATAAATCATTAATTGAAGAACATTAAAAATAAGAAATTATGCAAGATTTAATTAATATATTCGTAAAAGGTGTTTTTATAGAGAACATGATTTTTGCCTATTTCTTAGGTATGTGTTCATACTTGGCTGTATCAAAAACAGTAAAAACAGCCGTAGGTTTAGGATTTGCAGTTATATTTGTATTAGGTGTAACTATCCCTGTAAACTGGTTATTAGAAAACTATATTTTAAAAGAAGGTGCTTTATCATGGTTAGGAGATGAATATGCTACAATTGATTTAAGTTTCTTATCTTTTATTATGTTTATTGCTATTATAGCCTCTATTGTACAATTGGTTGAGATGTTGGTTGAGAAATTTGCACCCGCACTTTATGGTGCTCTTGGTATTTTCCTACCATTAATTGCAGTTAACTGTGCCATTTTAGGTGGAGCGTTATTTATGCAAGAAAGACAATACTCTACAATTGGAGAAGCTACAGCTTTCGGAATTGGCTCAGGTGTGGGCTGGTTATTGGCTATTGTTGCTATTGCTGCCATTAGAGAAAAAATTAGATACTCTAATGTACCTGCTCCTTTGCGTGGATTAGGAATTACTTTTATTACCACTGGATTAATGGGAATTGCTTTTATGAGCTTTTCAGGTATTAATTTAGATAGTACTAAAGATAAAAAAGAAGATGCAGATGACTCTAAAAAACAGTCGTCAATAGTTACTAAGGATAACAATAAATTAGCATCTAACAAAACTAAAGATTATACAGAATTAAAATAAATTATAATGTTAATACAAACAATCACAATTACAGTTATAGTATTTACAGCAATTATTTTATTGTTGGTGAGTATTTTACTTTTTGTAAAGGCAAAAATATCTCCTAAAGGGAAAATTAAAATCGACATTAATCACGGTGAAAAAGTGATAGAAGTAGATGGAGGTGGTTCATTATTATCCACTTTGGGTAGCGCAGGTATATTTTTACCATCAGCTTGTGGGGGTGGAGGAACATGTATTCAATGTGTTTGCCATGTTAAGAAAGGTGGAGGAGAAATTTTACCAACTGAAAAACCACACTTTACAAGAAAAGAAATAGCAGAAGGAATCCGTTTGGGTTGCCAAGTTAAGGTAAAAGAGGATATGGAAATTGAAGTAGAGGAAGAAGTACTAGGTATTAAAGAATGGGAAGCTGATGTAGTATCAAACTATAACGTTGCTACTTATATTAAAGAATTTATTGTTGAGATTCCTGAAGATATGGATTACAAAGCTGGAGGATATATTCAAATTAAAATCCCACCATGCGAAATTAAGTTTTCCGATATGGACATCAAAGCTCATCCTCAAGATCACCCAGGTGAACCAGATAAATTTGAAAAAGATTGGGCTGAAGGTAAATTTGCAATTCGTCATTTAGTGATGAAAAATGATGAAGAAGTGGTAAGAGCTTACTCTATGGCTTCTTATCCAGCTGAAGGTCGTAGAATTATGTTAAATGTTCGTGTAGCAGCACCTCCTTTTGACCCAAAAACTGGAACTTGGATGAATGTTAACCCAGGTGTAGCATCTTCTTATATATTTAATTTAAAACCTGGAGATAAAGCTATTATTTCTGGACCTTATGGTGAATTTTTTATTAATGAAGATTCAGATGCTGAAATGCTGTATATTGGTGGTGGTGCAGGAATGGCTCCTATGCGTTCGCATCTATTTCACTTGTTTAAAACATTAAAAACTAACCGTAAAGTA
Source organism: uncultured Crocinitomix sp. (assembly GCA_964419855.1). Lineage (GTDB taxonomy): Bacteria > Bacteroidota > Bacteroidia > Flavobacteriales_D > Crocinitomicaceae > Putridiphycobacter. The sequence goes on along the minus strand of CAYQRJ010000023.1, from coordinate 4,803 downwards.
ACTTATTGGTATGGTGGACGTTCTAGAAACGAATTGTTTTACACCCACTATTTTGAGGCTTTAATGAAAGAATTCCCTAATTTTAAATATTATATTGCATTATCTGCTCCTACTCCTGAGGATAATTGGAAGGTTAAAAAAGATATGGATGATGAAGAAGGAGATGGTTTTGTTGGTTTTATACATCAAGTGGTAATAGACCAATATTTAACAAAACATGATGCTCCAGAAGACATAGAATTTTACTTCTGTGGTCCTCCAATGATGAATAATGCAGTGGTTAATATGTGTGATGAATGGGGTGTTCCTCCTGAAAATGTAAGATTTGATGATTTTGGGTAATGGTCATTTGATAAATAAATTTAAAAGCTATCTATTAAGGGTAGCTTTTTTTATTTGATAAATCTATCTGAATCTACTATTATATTTTTTATACCTTTGCGTAAAATTAAAATTATGAGTTTAACAGATCAAATCAACAACGATATAAAAACGGCTATGAAAGCCCGTGATTCTAAAACATTAACTGCTTTACGCGATATAAAATCTAAAATATTGCTTGAAGCCACATCTGGAAATATAGGTGAAGTGACAGAAGAAGCCGAAACAAAAATTATTGTGAAACTTTACAAACAAAGAATGGACACCTATAATCTTTATATAAAAGAAGGACGTGAAGATTTAGCAGAGGATGAATTATTTGAGGCTAAAGTCATTGAAAAATATATGCCTGAAATGATGGGTGAAGATGAAGTTAGAAAAATTGTACAAGACAAAATTAAACAACTGGGTGTATCAGGTCCTCAAGCCATTGGAAAAGTGATGGGTCCAATTATGGGACAATTAAACGGTAAAGCAGATGGTTCAATGATTTCTAAAATTGTAAAAGAAGAATTGAATAAATAAAATAGATAAAAAAATCATTTATCTGAAATAAATTGATTCTGGTACAATCCTATTTTACAGTTCCTTTTGGTGATGCCTATTGTTAGAGTATTTATTTATAACTTTATAACCACAACAACAAAAATAAAATGAGCAATAACCACCAACACATTAAATTTGATGGATTAAATTTGACACAACCTGAATCTTTGACAAATTCTAAACAATTTTATGAATTAATGAACAAAAGACGTTCGGTTAGATTTTTTTCTGATAAAGATATTCCACTAGAAATTATTAATGATTGTATAAGAACAGCTGGCACAGCTCCTTCTGGCGCTCACAAACAACCGTGGTCATTTTGTGTAGTAAGTAATAAAACACTAAAACATAAAATTAGGATGTTGGCTGAAGAAGAAGAAAGAAAAAATTATAACAGCAGAATGAGTGACAAGTGGAAGAACGACCTAGAACACCTTGGCACCAATTCGGTTAAAGAATTTATAGATATAGCACCTTATTTAATTGTTGTGTTCAGAAAACCGTATGATTTAGATGAAAACAACAACAAACATCAAAATTATTACGTCAACGAATCAGTAGGCATAGCCAGCGGATTATTAATTGCTGCAATACATCATGCTGGCTTAGTTACATTAACCCACACACCAAGCCCTATGGGGTTTTTAGAAAAAGTTTTAAACCGACCTAAAAATGAAAAAGCTTACTTATTATTACCTGTAGGATATCCTGCAAAAAATTGTACTGTACCCAATTTAAAAAGAAAAAAACTAAAAGAAATTGCATTTTATTACGAATAAATTTTGATTTGTTCAGGAATAATATTTTCTTTGCAAACTGATAACCATAAAAACAGATAAATTATGTCTGACGTAAAATCAAGAGTAATATCTATTATTGTAGATAAATTAGGAGTAGCTGAAGATGAAGTTACTACAGAAGCAAGCTTCACAAACGACTTAGGAGCAGATTCACTAGATACAGTGGAATTAATAATGGAGTTCGAAAAAGAATTTAACATTGCTATTCCAGATGATCAAGCTGAAAAAATCCAAACAGTTGGAGACGCGATTTCATTTATTGAAGGAAACGCAAAGTAAAAAGTTAAGTTAAGCAAAGTGTAATTTAAAAAGTATCAAATGGAATTAAAGAGAGTTGTAATCACAGGTTTAGGGGCATTAACGCCAATTGGAAACACAGTTGATGAATACTGGCAATCTTTAATTGATGGTGTAAGCGGTGCTGCACCAATTACTTATTTTGATGCATCAAAATTTAAAACACAATTTGCTTGCGAGCTTAAAAACTTTAACGTTACCGATCATTTAGATCGCAAAGAAGCTAGAAAACTAGATCAATTTTCACAGTACGCCATGGTTTCATCAGCTGAAGCTATGGCGGACTCTGGAATTGATACAGAAAAAATCAATTTAAGCAGAGCGGGAGTAATTTGGGGTTCAGGTATTGGTGGTTTAAAAACATTTCAAGATGAAGCGGCAAATTTTGCTAGCGGAGATGGAACGCCAAGGTACAACCCTTTCTTTATTCCTAAAATGATAGCCGATATTGTTGCAGGACACATCTCTATAAAATATGGATTTAGAGGTCCAAATTATGTAACAGTTTCAGCTTGTGCATCATCTAACAACGCATTAATTGATGCTTTTAACTTAATTAGATTAGGCAAAGCAGACATTATTATGTCAGGTGGTTCTGAAGCAGCTGTAAATGAATCAGGTGTTGGCGGATTTAATGCTTTAAGAGCATTATCAACCAGAAACGATTCACCAGAAACAGCTTCTAGACCTTTCGATAAAGATAGAGACGGTTTTGTATTAGGTGAAGGCTCTGGCGCTTTAATATTAGAAGAATTAGAACACGCTAAAGCACGTGGAGCTAAAATTTATGCTGAAGTAATGGGTAGTGGACTTTCTGCTGATGCCCATCATATTACTGCTCCGCACCCTGACGGCTTAGGAGCTATAAGCGTTATGGAACAAGCCTTAGAAGAGTCTGGAATTTCTACAAAAGAAGTTGATTATATTAATGTTCATGGAACATCTACTCCCTTAGGAGATATTGCTGAAACAACAGCCATTAAAAAAGTGTTTGGAGATGACGCTTACAATTTAAACATCTCATCAACAAAATCAATGACAGGACATTTACTTGGTGCTGCGGGCGCAATTGAAGCAATTGCTTGTATTAAAGCTATTGAAAATAACATTGTTCCACCAACCATTAATCATTTTACAGATGACCCTGAAATTGATAATAAATTAAATTTAACATTTAACAAAGCTCAAAAAAGAGAGGTTAATGTGGCTTTAACAAATACATTTGGTTTTGGTGGACATAACACCTCTGTAATTTTTAGAGCGTATAACGACTAACATTTTGCGCTTTTTTTTCAAAAAAAAAACACAACCCACTGAAAATCTTGAATTAAGTACTTTTTTACTTAAACGACTTGGCTACAGACCTAAAAATGTTAAATTATTTGAAAAAGCATTTACACACAAATCATACAGTAATACAAAACAAGGTGTAAAAAGTAATGAACGTTTGGAGTATCTAGGCGACAGAGTGATTGATTTAATTGTTGCAGATTACCTATTTCAAAAATTTCCTAATAAAAATGAAGGTGACTTAACTAAAATAAAGTCAAAAATTGTTAGCCGTAAAATGCTATCTGAACTAGGTGCTAAAATGACACTGTTAAATTATATTTTATACTCCAAAAACAGATCAATTAACACTCAAACACTAGAAGGTAATGCGTTTGAAGCTTTAATTGGTGCTTTATATTTAGACGCAGGTTATGAAGACACCAGAAAGATTTTTAAACAATATATTATCAAAAAATACATCAACCTTGAAAAAGTGATGAATGAAGAAAGTGACTTTAAAAGTACACTTTTAATTTGGGGACAAAAAAATAAATTACCTATACAATTTAACCTATTGGAAAAAGCCAGTAAACAAAATAATTATACCTATGTTATTAATGTATCTATTAATAGCGAGATTTGGGGACTTGGAAAAGGAAAAAACAAAAAAGAAGCCGAACAAAAAGCCTCACGTGAAACATTAGAACTCTTAGGAATCTAATTAAAAATATGATAGTTTACATTACAGGTACATCAAGCGGAATTGGAAAAGCAACTGCAGAGCACTTTTTAAATGAGGGTGAACAAGTCATAGGAATTTCTCGTCATTGTAACCTATCTCATCAAAATTATAAGCATATTTTTTTAGATTTGAGTAATTTAAACTCGGTTAAAGAGTTTGATTTTGAAACAATTATTGATAAAAATGTAGTTTTAATTAATAATGCAGGTATCATTACCCCCATCAAACCTATTGGTCATTTATTAGACAAAGACATCATCAATATCACAACAGTTAATTTATTATCTCCACAAATTTTAATTAATAAATTTATACATAAATACAACTCGTTTTCAAATCGCTATACCATTTTAAATATTAGCTCTGGAGCAGGTAAATATCCCATTGATGCTTGGGCAACCTACTGCGCCTCAAAAGCAGGTGTAGATTTATTTTCAGAAACTATTAAATTAGAATTTGAAAACAGAAAAATGAACAACTGGAATATCTTTTCTTTTGCACCAGGAGTTGTAGATACTCAAATGCAAAAAGACATTAGAAATAGTAATCCAAATGATTTTAAATCATTAAAAAAGTTTATTGATTTAAAACAGAATAATGAACTTCTTTCAAGTAAAAAAGTTGCTAATGTTATTGTTGATATAATTAAAAACACAAATAAATATGATAAGGTTGTTTTTTCGATTAGAGACTTATAAAACATAATTCCTAATTTTATATACATCTAATTCAACTTTTAATCAATAAAAACAACTATTTAATCTA
>CAYQRJ010000022.1:0-15880 GCA_964419855.1 uncultured Crocinitomix sp. | reverse complement strand
TTAAATTCTAAATAAAATCAAGACTTTAGTTATTATTTCAAAAAACGTTTAGGACTGGATTGTTCGTAAAAATATATATTTTTTTTGCTAATTTTACAGTTATAAAACATCATCATCAACAAAAGGAATTTCCTCCTTTTTATCAATCTTTAATTTGAGTAACCAAACTGCTATTGACATTGTTAAAATATAAGCCAATGACATCAATAATGCTTCATTATTAAAAAAATTCAACCAATAAAAAGTCATAAAAAATGTTAGTAGAGTTAAGACAACAACAGCAATATTTGTAGCTAATTTTATTTTAAAAATGGTTTTAAAATTTTGCCTAATAATTAAAAAATATACCCCTATAAAAATTAAAGCTGTAATAATTGAAAACATTCCTCCAAAAACTACAAATAAAAAATAAAGAGATATAAATTCATCTCCCATACCCCAAAAAAAATAAACTAAAATTGGAGATATAAAAACTCCAATTAGCCATATTGAAATAACATAAGATAAATCTTTCATTACAACTTACCTTTTACTTTTTGTAACATATAATAAATTGACTCTCCTATAACAAAGGTTATTTTTTCACCCATATTAACATCAATAGTTTGATAGCTATTTGAAGGAGTAATCACTTGCTTTTTTTTATTTTTAATAATAACAATACCTCCATTGGTTAATTTAAACGGTAAAGGATCTAACCATTTATAATGAAACACCCTTTCTTTTTCATTTTTTAAAGTGAAGTAATAAATTAAAACTGGAGGTAAAGTTTTATTCAAATACAAGTCAAATAATGTGCTGTAATCTTTTCCTAACAACTGATTAAATTTATCAATAAATTGTTGCTCAGTGATGTTTTGTTTTGCCATATCTTTCTGAAACTGTTTAATGGCTCTAAAAAATAAATCGTCATTATTAACCTGCATTCTTAAAGAGTGCATCATTAAAGCGCCTTTATCATAAATATCTTGGTCGGGATAGCTAATCCAACTGCTGTAAAGTACATTGCATTTTTTATGAATAGGAATTTGATTATAAGTTCCATTTACAAAATAATTAATCTTTTTATTATAATCTTTTTTACCATACATTTTTTCAATAAATAAGGCTTCAGCATAAGTAGCTAAACCTTCATGCAACCAAGCATCACAATAATCGTAAGCAGTTACATTATTCCCCCACCATTCGTGAGCCAGTTCATGAACCAATGTGGTGTTATATTCAATCCAATCTAAGCTATAATCACTTCCTAAAGCTATTCCTGATTGATGTTCCATAGCTTCAAAGTTAGACTCTATAAAGCGGCAACCATCATTCCACCACGGAAATTCACCAAATAATTCTTCAAATACTTTCATTACCTTTGGTGCTTGATTATAAAATTTATCGGCTTTATCTTTGTGATAATCTAACACTACACATTCAATTGTTCTATCAACGCCATTAATATCTTTGTATGGCTTTTTAAGCGTAACAAAATGCCCAACATTAAACGAAATATTATAAACATTCATTGTGTTGGTTACCAAATAATTATATGTAGAAGTTGTTTTATTTTCAATCGCATCTGTTAACCTACCATTGGCAGCTACTTTTAGACCTTTAGGCACAGTAACATTTATCCATACCGAATCTGCTTCATCTCTTAGTAATAAATTACAAGGCATAATAAAATGAGGACCAATCCCTTCTGTTGAGGTTGAAATCCAAGGGCGACCTTTTGAGTCATGTTCCCAACGCAAAGGACCTTCTCCAACTAAATTACCAGGTTTTCCTTCATAATTAATGGTTAAAGAAATCCTTTGATTTTGATTAACATTATTATCAAAAACTAAATATAAAATATCTCCTTTATGTTTTAAAACAGCATTTTTAACAGAACATGAATATGATTTTACTTTCATCTTACTCTGTAAATCAAACATAAATTTTGATTGCGACTGTGTGGCAATAAAATTGATTACCATTTTACCTTTCAATTTCTTTTTTTCAGGTAAAACATTAACATCCCATTTATATGATTTTACATCATAATTTCTTAAAGGGTTAGAATTGTCTCCAACTAACTTTTCTTTTTTACTAAAATGTTTAAATCCTTTTTTGTTTAAGCGATAACCTATAAAGGGCTTGTAATAACAAGATGATACTATAAAAAAGAGAGGAATAAGTAACTTTAAAACTTTCATGAATTTAATTTAAAAAACAAAAATACAAAATTCTTATTTTTAAATGTTTGCCTTTTATAGTTTTTTAACTATTTTTGCAAAAATATTTTAAAAAATAATAACTATGAAAAAGAAAATTTTAAGCACAGCTTTATTTTCAGTTTTGATGGCTTCTGTAGTAAGCGCTCAAAATAAAGTGAATAATATGTCAGTAGGATTCCAATTTGGAACTATTGAATACAATGGAGAATACGCAAAAGAAATATTCTCATTTAAACCAGGTATTCATCCAGCAGTTGGATTAAACATTTCTAAATATATCACACCGTCTTTTGATGTTAGAGGTAATTTTAGATTTGGAATGATTGACGGAAGTGACAGCATTACAGGATTTAGAACTTCAATTTTTGATGTAAATGTTTTGTTAGATTATAAATTTAATAATGGTTACATCTTAAAAGAAGATGCCTTTTTTGCACCGTATATATTTGTTGGAATTGCTGATGCAGTTACAACTTTAACCCCTTTATACAATCAACAAAAACAAGAACCATTAGCATACTTTAATATTCCAATGGGATTAGGTTTTAAATTTAACATTTCGCCAACCATGTATTTGTCATTAGAAACGCATTATAATTATGCCTTTACCGACCAATTAGATGGAAAAGTAGGTGTTGGAGGTAATGCTAACAAATGGGATGATTCATTTTTATACAATTCTATAGGATTTGGATACAATTTTTCTGTTGGAAAAGATTCTGATGGAGATGGTGTTAAAGATAAAGATGACAAATGCCCTAATGTTGCAGGAAGCCCAGCAGCTGGTGGTTGTCCAGATGCTGACGGTGACGGATTTGCTGATGATGTAGATAAATGTCCTAATATTGCTGGTCCAGATCAAGGTTGTCCTAAACACCATTTTGAACACATTGAAATAATGAAAAAAGCACAAGAAGGATTATTCTTTAACACCGGTTCTGCTGTTATTAAAGATGAATCTTTCCCTGTTTTAGATAATGTATATGAACTGATGTCTAAAAACCCTAACATTAAAATTAGTATTGAAGGACATACCGACAACACTGGTTCGGCTGAAGGTAACAAAGCATTGTCGCAAAAAAGAGCTGATGCTGCAAAAGCTTATTTAGTAAATAAAGGTATTGATGCTTCAAGAATTTCTACAGTTGGTTACGGTCAAGACAAACCAATTGCTGATAATTCAACTGCTGAAGGAAGACAAAAAAACAGAAGAGTAGAATTTATTATCAAATATTAATAAATACAACTTTATAAATATTAAGCCCTCTGCAAATTTTGTAGAGGGCTTTTTTATATCTTTGTTTTATGCTTAAACAAATTAAATGTTTCTTAGACCTCAATCAATTAAACAATAAAACCATTTATGTAGCAGTAAGCGGAGGTATTGATTCTATGACTTTAACTCAAAGTTTACATCTGTTAAACATCAAACACACCATTTTACATTGTAATTTTAAGTTAAGAGGAGCAGAAAGTGATGCTGATGAAGAGTTTGTTCTTGACTACGCCCATAAAAACAAAATTAACATTAAAACCAAAAGTTTTAACACTAAGCTATATTGCCAACAAAACCATTTAACTGTACAAGAAGGCGCAAGAGAATTAAGGTATAATTGGTTTAAAACTTTTTTAGATAATAATAACTCTGTTCTTTTAACCGCCCACCATTTAGATGACCAAATTGAAACTTTTTTTATTAATTTATTGAGAGGAACAGGTCTAAAAGGCTTAACTGGAATACCAAATAACAAAAACAAAATTTATCGCCCCTTATTAAATTTTTCAAAATCGCAAATTATTGATTTTGCTAAACAAAAACACATTAAATTTAGAGAAGACCAATCTAATCAATCTGATAATTATTTACGCAATAGATTAAGACATCATTTAGTACCCGAATTAAAACAAGAAACCACTAATTTAGAGGCTAAATTTAAACATCTATTTACTGAACTAACTGAAATTAACAACTACCTTGACCAACAAATTAACGACTTAAAATCAGACTTAAATCAAAATCAATTTATAGACATCTTTTCACTTAAAACTCTACCTAATTTTTTATTGGTTAGATTATTCGACACCTACAACCTCAACCGTAAAAAGGTTAATGAATTTAAAAAATTATTAGACAGTCAAACAGGAAGTGTTTTTTATACCTCATCACATACTTTTTTAAAGGACAGAACCTCTATTTTTATTAAACCTAACAACAGTACACCACCTTTAAAAGAGGTTTTGATTAATACTTTTAAATTCAGCTTTAAAATTAACCATTATCACTTTAAAACAACATTAATTTCGCCAAAAAACAACTATAATTTTAAACCAAATTGTGCTTTTTTAGATGCTGATAAAATCAAACTACCAATAACAGCTAGACCTTGGAGAAAAGGAGATAAAATTCAACCATTAGGTATGAAAGGAAAGCGTTTGATTTCGGATATTTTAAAAGATAAAAAAATTAATAGGTTTAACAAAGCCAACCAACTGGTTTTTGAATGTAATAATGAGATTGTTTGGTTAGTTGATATAGTTGTAAATGATAATTTTGCCATTACAAATACTACAAATCAAGTTTTATTTATAGAACATATCCAATAAAAACAAAAAAAAATCGTTTAAGGTATCTGTACAAATAATTCAATGACTATTATTGCAAAATAAAATTTTTAAACCGTGCCAAAACAGTTAGCTTTACTTTTTATTTTTTGCTTATTTCTTTTTAAAGGAATATCTCAAACTGTTACTGTTAGTGGTAAAATTACAGACACCGAAAGCACACCTTTAGAAGGAACAATAAAAATAGTTGGTGTACCTGGAAATTTTGTTTCAAACGCCAATGGTTATTTTTCTATACAACTAAAAGCCAACAAAACCTATACTATAGATTTTTACGCCATTAATCACACGCCACAACGAAAAACCATAAGCGTAGGCTACACCAATAGAGATATTGGATTAATAAGATTAAAAATAAAAACCCTTAGACCTGTTGAAGTGGTGAGCCATGAAGTTGGAATGACTATGGAAAAAATACCTCCCCCAAAAGTAGGAACAGTACCTACAGCAACAGGTAATTTTGAAGATTATTTAAAAGTAAGTGGTTTAGGAATACCATCTAACAATGAGCTGACCTCAAACTATAATGTACGTGGCGGAAATTATGATGAAAATTTAATTTACATTAATGGCATTCAAATATACCGCCCTTTTTTACCACGATCAGGACAACAAGAAGGCTTAAGTTTTATTAATTCGGCTTTTGTAGAAAACATCTACTTTTCTGCTGGAGGATTTGACGCATATTATGGTGACAAGTTATCATCTGTTTTAGATATAAGATATAGAGAAGCTAATACTTTTAAAGGTTCGGCGCAAGTTAGTTTAATGGGGGCTCAGGCACATATTGAAGGCGTTTATGGAAAAGGAGAAAGAGGGAACTATATTACAGGAGCAAGATACCGTACCAATTCGTACTTACTAAACAGTTTGCAAGTAAAAGGAAATTATAAACCCACCTTTTTCGATTATCAATTTTTAACCAATTATTACACCAATTTTGATGATGATGATTCCTATCAAAAAATTTATGCCCTAGCCCATTTTTCTACCAACAATTACCGTTTTATTCCCTCTACTAGAAGTACAGAATTTGGAACAGTAAATGAAGCCTATCAATTAAAAATGTATTATGAAGGACAAGAGCAAACCAAGTTTCAAACCTTTACGGGTGCATTAGGGTACGAATGGAAAGTAAATAAAAAATTAGATATGCACTGGGTAGCTTCATCATTTAATTCTAAAGAAACCGAATATTTTGATGTACTAGCTGAATATTTCATCAACCAACTAGAAACCGACCCTGCTAAAGAAGAATTTGGTGACTCAACCTCAAACATTGGTGTTGGCGGTTTATTAAATCACGCCCGAAATGACTTAAATGTATGGATAGCCAATGCGTATTATTATGGAATTTACACTTTTGACAATAAAATTAATGAAACAAAAAATTTAACTACTTATGGCAAATTAAGATGGGGAACTAAATATCAACACGAGCAATTTGATAATAATTTAAGCGAATGGCACTTAATAGATTCAGCGGGCTATGTAATTCCTAAAAACGACCCCAATAAAATTGAATTAACAGATGTAATAAAACAACATAATATTGTAAATAATAATAGAATGACGGCTCATGTCCAATACATTTACAACTTTATTAAGCGAAAAACCATTTATTTAGATTTAAAACAAAAAATTAAAGTCAATTCAAAAAAACAAATGATTTATGCTAAAGATACCATTGTTAATAGCCCAAGTAAATGGGCATTATCTTTTGGAGTTAGAGGTGGCTATAGAACTTTTAATAATGAACATTGGGTCACACCCAGACTAAACATTTCTTTTAATCCACGCAAATATATTTTAAATGAAGACACTACCATAACCAGACGAAACGTTAAGTTTAAATTTGCTACAGGATTGTATTATCAACCCCCATTATACAGAGCAATGAGAGATTTTTCAGGTCAAATTAATCCCAATGTTGTATCTCAAAAATCGTGGCATAACGTGCTTGGTTTTAATACATTTTTTAAGATGTGGGGACGACCGTTTAAGTTTGCAACAGAAGCTTATTATAAATATTTATGGGATGTTAACCCGTACGAAATTGATAACGTAAGAATAAGATATTTTGCCAACAACAACGCCATTGCTCATGTTTATGGTATTGATGCTAAAATTAATGGTGAATTTATAAAAGGAGTAGAATCATCATTTAAAATAGGAATTTTAAGAGCAATTGAAGATATTTTAGATGATTCATATATGTCGTATCTTAATGATGAAGGAGACACAATTATTCCTGGATACACAAATAACAATGTGGCTGTTGATAGCTTTATTACATACCCAGGCTACATTCCACGACCAACAGACCAAAGGGTAAATTTTGGGGTTTATTTTCAAGATAAAATGCCACGATTTGAGCGTTTTAAAATTGCAGTTAATATTTTATTTGGCTCAGCTTTGCCTTTTGGACCTCCAACATTTGAACGCTATAAAGATGTTTTAAGAACAAAATCTTATTTTAGAACAGATGTAGGCTTTATGTTTGATATGATTAATGAGGATAATTTAGAAAAGTATAAAGACAAGTCAATATTAAAACATTTTAACAGAGTATCCTTTAGCTTTAATGTGTTTAATTTAATGGGAGTTAACAATGTCATATCTTACGACTGGGTGCAAGACGTTAATGCCCGATATTTTGCTGTACCCAATTACCTAACAGGTCGCCGTTTAAATTTAAGATTAGTGGTTGAATTTTAATTTTGTTTAGCGTTATTGATATTCATCACTTTTTAAAACATCTTATTGTTAGATACTTAAATATTGTTTATATTTACAAATAAATATAAAATAATGAGGAGCTTATTTATAATTATAGGGATATTAATTGCGTTCAATTCCTTTTCGGTAATAAAACCTGAGGTTGCTATAACAACTGGTCATAATGACCAAATTAACGCTATGGCTGTGTCTAAAGATAAACGTTTTTTAGCCAGTGCGGGCAATAATAAAATTATTAAAATTTGGGACATTGCATCAAGTAAAGAATTTAGGTCTATCTCTGGAATGGATGGACGCCCTTACCAACTTAACTTTTCCCAAAACAGTACTTTGTTAGCTTGCCTTACAAGTTCAGATGAACTAATTGTTTACAATGTTTTAACAGGCGAAAAAATTTTAAGAGAAAAGGCATCATCCGCATCTCACACCATTACTTTTATTAACAACAACCAAATAATTTTTATTGATGATGACAGTAAAATTTCTATTTACAATTTAAAAACAAAAGTTAAAACTATTATTAATAATGAGATGTATTGCTCTGATTTAGTTGTTGATTCTCAAAAAAAAGTGATTTACGCCCTTGACATTAAAGGTACTTTAAATTATATTGATATTGAATCTAAAAATATAATTAGACAAATTAAAGTGTTAGATAAATCTACCTTTTCTAATTTTGGTTCTAAATTATCAAAAGACAGAAAACATATTATATCCGTCTATAATGATGATATTATTAGAGTATTTAACATTCAAAAAGGTAGTTTTATTTATTCATCTAAACACCCTAAATCAAAAATTATGGCGTTTGAAATTGATGAAGCCAACCCATACATTTACTACACTTTTCATACTGGTGATGTGGTGTTTTTTGATTATCTAAAACAAAAAGAATTATTTACCTATAAAGATTCTTCATTTATTGTTAATTGCTTTGCAGCTTACCCTGCAGGAGAAGCTGTGGCTATTGCTAACTTTAATGTTATTAAATTAGTTGATTTAAAATCTAAAAAAACATTTAAAACTCTAAAACCAAAAGTTAAAAAAATAATCAATTTAGCTTATGACCAACAAGGAAAGTTTTTGGCTGTGGCTACTAATAGAGCTCAAATTTATATTTGGGATTTAAGACTCAATAAAATTGTTGACTCTTTACAAGGCTTTTTCCCTTGCGAATTTTCACCTGACGGCAAAGAATTAATGACTATGTCTTACACCCTAAATATGGCTTGTTGGAACACGGGTAATTGGAAGAAAAAGTACGAATATAATACCAATTATGAACTCATTCAAAAAATCGCCTATTCACCTGATGGAAAGTATGTGGCTGGTGCTGGATACCAAAATATAGTAAAAATTTGGGATAGGTCAAACCAAAAACTTATTAAACAACTCAAAGGTCATACAGCTGGTATATTGGCTTTAGATTTTCACCCCACAAAACCAATTATAGCATCTGGAAGCCATGATGGTACATTAAAAATTTGGGATTTTGAAAATGAAAAAGAACTTAAAACCTTTACCGACCAATCCATTTTAGTTTCTGGTGTTAAATTTAATTTTGATGGTAGCTTATTAGCTTCTTCAGCTTGGGATAAAACCATCTTAATCAGACAAACATCTGATTGGTCAATTATAAAAACTTTAAAGGGTCATACTAATGCCATTAATGGAGTTGATTTTAATAAAAACGGAACCGTTTTAGTGTCTTACTCAGGAAATAACTCTGTTTGGCAAGCAGATAACTCTTTAATATTTTGGAATGTTAAAACAGGCAAACAAATTTGCCAAATTAAAGACCATCAGTCTGGAATTAATAAAGCCTTTTTTGATTTAGATGCCGATTATGTTTTTTCAGGTTCGGATGATGGGAGTATTAAAATTAGTGATTATAAATCAAAAAAAACATTAGCCACTTACCTTGCTATTGGTAGCAAAGAGTTTATGATTTACACCCCAGATAATTATTATATTGCTTCAAAAAACGCCCTGCAATCTGTTGCTTTTAGAATTGATAATAAACTAGTATCTTTTGACCAATTTGACATTTACCTTAACCGACCAGATATAGTAGCCAAAATTATAGGTAAATCTCCACCTCAACTAATAAGGGCTTATGAATATTTACATAAAAAAAGATTGCGAAAATACAATATTGATGAAGGAAGTTTAAACTTAGACTACCACATACCAAACATTTTAATAGAAAATAAACCGTCTTTAATTACTTATAAAAACACCATTAAAGTCACTTTAAAAGCTTGGGATGATATTTACAATTTAAAACAAATTAATGTTTATGTAAATGGCACCCCTATTTATGGCGAAAATGGATTTAAGATTAATGATAAAGTTAAGTCTTACCGTAAAACATTTGATATTCCTTTACTCAATGGAAAAAACAAAATTCACATTTCATGCATTAACAGCAATAACTCCGAATCAATTTATGAGAGTTTTGAAATTATAAAAGAAAGCGATCAAGAAAAACCAAATTTATATATTGTTTCAATAGGCGTTTCAAATTATAAAGATGTAAGGTTTAATCTAACTTACCCAACAAAAGATGCCAATGATATGGTTAAAAATCTATCTCAAGCAAAAAATTTATATCATGAAATCCACTCAAAAATTTTAATTGACAGTAATGTAACTTTAAATAATTTCGAGCAATTATCTGCTTTTTTTAAAGATTGTAAATATAATGATATTGCTATTATTTTTATGGCTGGACACGGGGTGTTAGACGAAAACTTTGACTACTATTTTGGCACTTATGATATGGATTTTAACAACCCAAAAAATGGTGGATTACCTTATGATGTAATTCATAATTTGTTAAACAGAATTAAGGCTTATAGAAAATTATTAATAATGGACACTTGCCACAGTGGAGAGTTAGACAAAGAAGAAATTGAGCAGGGTCCAGAACCTGAAGTTGATGAAGGTGACATTGAATTTAGAGCGGCAGGAGTTGCTGTTAGACAAAAAGAAGGATTTGGTTTTGAAAATAGTTTAGATTTGGTGTCTGATATTTTTTCAGATACAAGAAAAGGTAGTGGTGCAATTGTTATTTCGTCTGCTGGAGGAGCAGAATATGCTATGGAAAGTGATACTTGGAAAAACGGATTATTTACTTATGCTTTTTTACAAGGTTTTCAAAAATCAAAAAATCAATATTATCAATTAACCTATAATGCAGATTATAACCAAAATGGCTTAGTTGAAGTGTCTGAAATAAGAAAATATGTTTACACCATTGTAAAAAAATTGTCAGGTAATAAACAAAAACCCTCATCAAGAGAAGACAACATTGAACAAGATTATGCTATATTTGCCAACTAGCCTATGAAAATATATCCCATACAACTCCCCACTATTCCAACAGGACAATTGTATAAATTTACAACTGATTATGGCATTGAATATGAAGTGCGTTTTGCCCGTAAAAAAAATGATATTCTTTATGCCATTATTGCTTTTAGTGTCGCTAATGAAGAATATGAAGATGACGAATACGCCTTAACCAATAAAGGTGATATTTTTCAAGTAATGAATACCATATCCTCTATTATAAAAATTTACTTAGCAGAACACCCTAACTTAAAAACCGTTGAATTTACTGGCGTTAATAAACCTGGTGAAGAACATGAAACCTCTCAACGTTCATTACTTTACATGAGGTATTTACCAAAAATATTTGGAAAAGAATGGCATGTTTATAAAGAAGGTAATAAATTTTTAGTAGCAAAAGATTTTTAATAAACGAATTTTATAAATAAATAATTTTAATTATTACATATATTATGAAAACAATTAATGATACTAATACAACCAACAGTATGGTTGAAAGAATTAACAAGTTAACACCAAACTCTAAAGCTTTGTGGGGAAAAATGAATGTTAACCAAATGTTAGAGCATTTAAAAGTTGGTATGGATATTCCTACAGGCAATACT
Organism: uncultured Crocinitomix sp.; assembly: GCA_964419855.1. Classification (GTDB taxonomy): domain Bacteria; phylum Bacteroidota; class Bacteroidia; order Flavobacteriales_D; family Crocinitomicaceae; genus Putridiphycobacter. The sequence goes on along the minus strand of CAYQRJ010000022.1, from coordinate 4,353 downwards.
GTTGCTAAAAGAAGTTTTATTGGACGTTTGTTTGGTAGAATGGTACTAAAATCTTCAATGAAAGATGATAAAGGTCTTAAAAAAAATCTCCCTACAGATAAATCATTTATCATTACCGATTTTAAAGATTTTGACAAAATTAAAACTGAACTATTAAATACAATTTCTCAATATAACAAAATCAATGCAGATAAAATAAATAATAAGATGCATCCATTTTTTGGTAAATTAACTTATGATGAGTGGGGTGTTTTAATTTACAAACACATCAACCATCATTTAAAGCAATTTGGAGTTTAACCCACAAAAAAAAGACTAACTTTTCAGCTAGTCTTTTAATATATTTTTTAAATATTGGTTTATTTTTCACCAATAATTCTTCTTTTTTCTTTAATTCTTGCAGATTTACCTCTTCTATCTCTAAAATAGAAAATTCTAGCTCTACGAACTTTACCAACTTTATTAAGGTCTATTTTTTCAATAAAAGGAGAGTTAATTGGAATAATTCTTTCAACACCAATATTTCCAGACATTTTTCTAATGGTAAAAGTTTCAGTTGCTCCAGAACCTCTTCTTTGAATTACCACACCTTGAAATTGCTGAATTCTTTCTTTATTTCCCTCTTTAATTTTATAATGAACAGTTATTGTTGCTCCGGCTCCAAAATCCGGAATATCATTTTTAACTGTTAAGTCTTTTTGTATTTCTCTAATAATATCCATGTCTCAAAATCTTTTATCCCTTTCAATTGGGGGTGCAATATTACGAATAAATTTTGGTTTACAAATCAATTTTTTATTTTTTTTTATTTTTTTTACTCCTTAATGTTTAAATTTTAAAAAAAACAATAGGATTATACCTTTAATCTCATTCTGCTAGCTCTAAAAAAGTTTTAAATTTAACCTTTTTTTTGTTTTCATTAATAAATTTTTCTAATTGATGTAAAGCAAAATAAGTTGTAGCTTTAGGGTGCCCAATAAAAACAGTATTATTCCACCCATTTTTAATGTTCTTTTTTAAAACTTGATTCATTTTTGTTGAAAAATAACCATCAACACCTGCCGAAAGTGTCATTCCTTTAGTTAACATTTGTTTTTTCATTCCAATAGAAGGAATAGGATAACCATCTCCAATAGGTTTATGCTGTTTAGGGTTTAATCGACCTAAAATAAAAAGTCGCCAAAAAAACCATTTGCTGTATTTATAATTTGAAATAGGATATTCTGTAAATTCTCCTTGTACATCTTCTACACATAAATTGTCAGAAAAAGTCCACTTATCTTTATTAGGTACTGATGTAAAATCGTAATAATAATTGCCTTTAACATTTTTACCTCCAGAAAAAACTGTTGAATCTATTTTTAACCCTGCTTTTTTAAATGCTTTTTTAACTCTATTAAACGGTTGTAAACACCATCCTCCTGCTCTATAAGCAATAACAGGTTGTTGAGTGATGTTCTCTAAAATTTGTTTATATTCAACAATAATATTTTCTATCTCATTATCCGAAAAATCATTTAATTTATAACGGTTAACAACCATATTCCATTGATTTCCATTGTGAGTACAATCTTCCCAATGCGGATGGATATGTAACTGACAATCATGACCTTTATTTACCAAGTCTTGAACTTGATTAACTACTAATTGATATTCTTTTTCAACTTTAGGAAATTGATGTTTGTATTCAATGAGCTTTTTGATGTAACCCACATCAATAAAAAACACCATTTTTACGCCTGTTTTTTCAGCAATTTGAGTGATTAAGTTTGTGGGTTGGATTATACATTTTTCAACTGTTCCTGTTGGCTCACCAAAATACAGTTCGTAATCGTATGTGATAAAAACGTTCAATTGTTTTTATAAAGTATCAATGGCTAAACCATTTTGTTTAGTGAACGATTCTATCAATTCTTCTAAACTCATAAAATGTTGATCTATTCTTGCTTGTGCATCATCTACAAAATCAGAATTAGGAAACATTTCCATAAATTCTTTGTAATAAATTTTAGCTTGAGCGGTATCTCGCAATTCAAAATCTGTGTGACTTGCTCTGTTATAATAAACCGATTCTATTCTTGTATAATCCGGGTACTTTTCAATAATTTGATTTAAAATTTTTACTGCTTTTGGATGTTGTCCTAAAGTATAAGCAATATCTGACGCTTTTAATAGGTAATCTGGGGCTTTTTCATCATCTGGATATATCACTGCATAATCTTGAAAAGCGGTTACTGCCTCTTTTAAAATCTCTTGTGACGGAAAATTTGTATTTAAGCTGTCATCTAACATTTTAATCTTTTTTAAAAACTCTGCCTTATCAACATCAGAATTTTCACCTTGCTTTTGTTCATTTTCTGAACCGTTGCACGCTACAAAAAACACCATTAAAAACATCATTAATACTTTAACTAATTGACTCATAATTTTTAATTTTTAAAATTAATTATTTTCTTTTTTTCTTAACTGGAAATTTCATTCTATAATGAACATCTATGTCTCCTTTAGAAATGTTAAGCAATTTCTTTTTTAACATTCTCTTTTTTAATGGCGACAAATGGTCTGTAAATAAAATCCCTTCAATATGGTCATATTCATGCTGAATAATTCTAGCAGCATATCCGTCATATTCTTCCTCTTTAAACTCCCAATTCTCGTCAAAGTAAGAGATTTTTATTTTGGGTTTACGATAAACATCTTCTCTTATTTTAGGTATAGATAAACATCCCTCAGCAAACGCCCATTCTTCTCCACTTTCTTCTTCAATAATTGGGTTAATAAAAACTTTTTTAAATCCCTCTAATCCTTCTGCCATTGGGTCTGGTTCTTCACCTTCTTCAACCTCAGCAAACGGACTAGCATCAACAATAAATAAACGAATAGATTTACCTATTTGAGGTGCAGCCAACCCTACTCCACTTGCTTCATACATGGTTTCAAACATATTATCAATTAATTGTTCTAAACCTTTATAATCTTCATCTATTTCTTCCCCTACTTTTTTTAAAACGGGGTCACCATAAGCTATTACTGGTAAAATCATTCTTTAAAATTTTCTACAAAAGTAGTGTTTATAACCAAAATTAAATGATTTTATTGTATTTTATTGTTAGTTTACTTTATAAAAACTTACTAATCATAAAAAAATGTGCTTTTTAAATTATTTGCTTAGTCTGATATATTTAATAACTTTGCCTTAAAAATAAACTCAATGATTAAAATTTCAGATTTAGGATTAATTAGCCAATATGCTATTGAAAAATGCACTGATTTATTGCAACAAATAGGATTAAGTGGAGAATCTTTAATTCTAAGCAGAACTGTTGTTTTATTTATAGGTATAGTTATTTTGAGTTTAGTTTTATGGTGGGCATCTCGAAAAATAATGATTACTGTTTTACATCACCTAGCTGGTAAATCTAAAACCAAATGGGATGATTATCTGGTTGAGAAACGATTTTTTGCTGCTATTGCTCACTTAGTGCCTTTATTATTTATGGATAGTTTTATAAAATTAGTTTTTATTGATTTTCCAAGAATAGCCTCTTTTTTACTAAAAACAGTAGATATTGTTATAATTTTTATCATTTTAATTGCCCTTATCCGATTTTTATCCGCCTTTGAAAAAATTCTATCAGAAAAACCTCAACTTAAAGACAAGCCCATTCAATCTTATTTTCAGTTAGCCAAAATTTTAGTAAGTGGGTTTATGATTATTTTAGGATTATCAATTGCCACAGGTCAATCGCCAATTTATTTTTTAACAAGTTTAGGAGCTGCAACTGCTATATTATTGTTAGTGTTTAAAGATACGATTTTAGGATTTGTAGGATCAATTCAGTTAGCTGCCAACGATATGGTTCGCATTGGTGATTGGATTACAATGGATAAATATGGTGCTGATGGTGATGTGATTGAAATAACTCTAGCCACAGTTAAAGTTCAAAATTTTGACAAAACCATTACCACTATCCCCACCTACTCTTTTATTTCTGATTCTTTTAAAAATTGGAGGGGAATGGAAAAGTCAGACGGGCGTAGAATTAAGCGTTCTGTTAATATAGAAATGAATTCCATTAAATTTTGTTCGGCAGATAAATTAAACGAATTGGAAAAAATTCACTATTTAGCCGATTACATTCAACAAAAAGAAAAAGAAATTGAGGAATACAACAAAAAGAATAACATTAAAAAAGAATTTCTATTAAATGGACGACATCAAACTAACATTGGATTGTATAGAGAATATGTTAAAGAATATCTAAAACGCAATCCACACATTAATCAAAACATGACTTTAATGGTTAGGCAATTATCCCCTACCCCAAATGGTGTACCTATTGAAATTTATTG
>CAYQRJ010000021.1:8224-15886 GCA_964419855.1 uncultured Crocinitomix sp. | reverse complement strand
ACCCGCAAAATTCACCACTATTTTATTGTTTTTTAGTTAAAATGCAGTAAATCAAGTTATTAATTGACTTATCGTTCAATTTGATAATACCCAAATTTGAGGGAGTTTGAAATTATCTTTATTCATCTGCTACATTTCAAAACCCTTGAAATACTAAGGTATTCCTACGGATTTTAAAATTTCACATCTAAACAAAGCTAATTCCATGAATTTTTGCGGTTAAGTATTCAAGAGAAGGGTGATTTGATATTGATATAGTTGCGTTTATTCTGCATGATAATCTTTAAAAATAGAATGAATTAAATCATCAATTTTATTGTTATTCATTAAGTTTTCCACATCATTATTTTTCATAATGTCTTTAATAAAATCGTCTTGTTTCATGCCTTTGTTCCAAGCGGTAGAATAACGGATATTACTAAAAGATACTTGAGAATATAAAGGTAAATACTTGTTGGGATATAGTTCTTGGATTCTACGCTCAAAACGTTTTTGTAGTAAAAATTCAGGGTCTGCTACATAATCACGCATCACATAATAATTATGGAGCGATAAATCTTGCACGGCATCTCCATCTGGTTTTCGTTGAACTTGATATTTTTCAAAAATGATTTTCCAATTATGGTTGCCATTAGCGTCTTTGTGTTGCTCCATAAGTTCCCACATTACGCTACAATCTTCAAACCCGGCATTCATCCCTTGACCGTAAAAAGGGACCGTGGCATGAGCAGCATCTCCCATTAAAGCCGCTTTTCCAACTGTCCAAGGATAGCATCTAATAATGGCTAAAGATGACAAAGGATGATCTTCCCATTGGTCGCCAATTTCTGGCATTAATTTATAAAAATCTGGAAATTTATCTTTAAAAAAGGTGTTTACTTCCTCTTTGGTGTTGAGTTTATCAAAAGAGGCAGAGTGACCTTCAAAAGGTAAAAACAAAGTGCAAGTAAAACTTCCATCTTCATTGGGTAAAGCAATTAACATATAACGTCCTCTGGGCCAAATGTGGAGGGTGTTCACATCTAATTTATAGCTTCCATCTTCATTGGCTGGTAATAAAATCTCACGATAACCATCCTCTATAAATTTTTGAGAATAATTAAACCTGTCCGATTTAAGCATAGCTTTCATTCTCAATCCCGAAAAAGCACCATCTGTTCCAAACACCACATCCGATTGATGCTCATAAACTTTATCTGTTTTGGTATCTTTTAGCCTTACAATACCTTTATTCAAATCACCACCAATACATTTTTGATTGTAATGAATTTCAGCTTTACCTTCAGTTTCCGCAATATCCATTAAGGTGCAGTTGATGCCCGCTCTTGACACCGAAAAAATGGCTTGACCATCAAGTCCATAAGGTTGATACGTAAGGTTTCCTTGCAAATCGTGCATGGTTCTGCCATACATTGGAATAGCAATTTTTTCAATGTGTTTGTCCACACCAACAGTTTTAAACGCTTTCCACCCTCTAACCGACAAGGCTAAGTTTATGGATTTTCCAGCCGATATGTCAGCTTTACGCAAATCACTTCTGCGTTCAAAAATAGTGACTTTATAGCCAGCTTTAGACAAATATACTGCCCATAGCGACCCTACTAATCCTGCTCCTACAATAGTTGCTGTTTTTTGATGACTCATTATTGTTTTAATTTTGGTTCTTCCATTACAGTTCCACATTTTTTACAAGTACACAATTCCTTATTTGAATAAAATTCGTTAAGCAATTTAGGTAATTGTTCTACAATATCATCTAAATGAAACGGGGCTTTGTGTAACTCATTATTACAATTTTCGCAATACCAAGAGCAGTAATCTAATTCATCTGGTTTACGCATTCTTTCAATGACTAATCCAACTGTGTTTGGTCCTCTTTGTGGTGAGTGCGGAACACGAGCAGGTAAAAGAAAAATTTCTCCTTCTTTAATGTCATAAGTTACTACTTTACCATCTTGAATTGTTGGTAATTGTATATCACCTTCAATTTGGTAAAAAAATTCTTCACCTTCATTGTAATGAAAATCTTTGCGGGCATTTGGCCCGCCCACAACCATAATTATAAATTCTGTGTCTTTATACACAACTTGGTTGCCAACAGGTGGTTTAAGTCTATCTCGGTTGTCATCTATCCATTTCTGGAAATTAATTGGTTGTAATATCATTTTTTGTTAGTTATTAAGTAAATATGTTACCTCTTTTTTTAATAAAGGTAAATGGTTAATTATAATACTCCAAATAACATCATCAGAAACAGAGTCATAACCATGTATAATTCTATTTCGTGTATCTATTATTTTTCGAACGTTAGTTAAATACATATTTTCATCTTTTTTGATAATTCTATTAACTGCTTCTCCAATTATCTCAAGATTTCTTTCTACAGCTCTTTTAGTTTTAATATCGTTAATATAGTTTTCAAAAACTCTATTTTCATTTTCAAAAAAGTTATCAATTTCATTAATTGCAACTTGAATGTCATATAACCAACTTTTAATTGAATTATCCATAAATTATTTTTTTTGTTTTATCAATGGACTTTTTAAAAAATGGGTTTTTTATTGCTTTTTCTTCAATCAAATCAACTTTTCGGTTAAATACTTTTTCTAAAGAAAATTTAAAATCAAAATAATTATCAGCATAGTGTTTTAAATCAACATCATTAAAAGTTACAAGTAAATCAACATCACTTTTTTGATTAAAATTTTTAGTTATAGATGAACCAAATACATACAATTTTGATACTTTATATTTTTTACAAAGTTTAAGTAAGTTATCAATATTTTTTTCAATGATGTTCATTTATCAAATATATGCATTTTAAATATAAAAACAAATTAAATAGTTAAGCAGTTTTTGTCAACTTAATAACTAATCAACTACTTAACTATTCCGATAGTTATCGGAAAACTTACTAAAGTGTTCCTCTGCGGGCTTGTTCTGCTTCAATTGATTCAAACAAGGCTTTAAAGTTACCTTTTCCAAAAGATTGAGCTCCTTTTCGTTGAATAATTTCAAAAAACAACGTTGGTCTATCGGTTAATGGTTTAGTAAAAATCTGAAGTAAATACCCTTCATCATCTCTATCTACCATGATGCCATGTTTTTTTAGTAGCTCCATATCCTCTGCAATTTCTCCTACACGTTCTCCAACAGTATCGTAGTAAGTTCCAGGAACATATAAAAATTCTACACCACGTTTTTTCATTTCAGATACTGTAAACACAATATCATCAGTTGCTACGGCAATGTGTTGTACACCTGGTCCTTTATAAAAGTCAATATATTCTTCAATTTGAGATTTCTTTTTGCCTTCTGCTGGTTCGTTAATAGGGAATTTAATTCTACCATTACCATTGGTCATTACTTTACTCATTAGTGCTGTGTATTCGGTAGATATATCTTTGTCGTCAAAAGATACCAATTGAGCAAACCCCATTACTTCACGGTAAAATTTACCCCAAACGTTCATTTGCCCCCAATCTACATTACCTACCATGTGGTCTATATATTTTAAACCAACTGGACTTGGGTTGTAGTGCGATTCCCATTTTTCGAAACCTGGTAAAAAAGTACCATTATAGTTTTTGCGTTCTACAAAAATATGAACTGTATCTCCATAGGTATGAATACCTGCTCTTACAACTTCTCCATCTTTGTCTTTTTCAACCCTTGGTTCAAAGTATGATTTAGCTCCTCTTTTTGTGGTTTCTTCCCAAGATTTTCTCGCATCTTCTACCCAAAGAGCAATAACTTTAACACCATCACCATGCTTGGTAATATGTTCAAAAATTTCTTGATTTTCATCATTAGGCATTGGCGTTGTAAATACCAATCTAATTTTATCTTGTACAACTACATAAGATGCTCTGTCTTTTACTCCTGTTTCTAATCCGGCATAAGCCAAAGATTGAAACCCAAGAGCTGTTTTGTAAAAGTGCGCTGCTTGCTTGGCATTACCTACGTAATATTCTACATAATCGGTACCCATTATTGGTAAAAAATCTTCTGCTTCTGGAAAGATTTTTTCTAAACCGTAACTAAAGTTTTCTACATTTTTTAAATTACTCATAGCTTAAATATTTTTATTTATTTTTTTTAATTCTTGAATATCTAACAAATCTTTAGGTCTGTTAGCTTTTATTTTACTTAAAATTAAATCATCAATATTTAAAACATTCCATTTTAAGTATTTTTCACCCTTAATTTCACAAATATCACTTTGCTTTAATGCCTCATCAAAAGTTTTATTGACAGAAAAATTAGTAATTAATTCTAAATCAATATCAATAGGCGAAAATTTTACAGAAATGTTTTGTTGTTGCTGTTTAACTTTATTTGGAAAATCATCAATTTTATATCCCATTTCATTAAAAACAGTAATTAATTTTTTAAGATTATCAGCAGAGGTGTCAATCCAAAAATCAACATCTGCCGAATGTCTTTGATAACCGTGAAAATTTACAGCACCACCACCCACCATTAACATTTTAACTTGATGTTGATTTGCTAACGATATAAATTTATTGATGCTATTTTTCCAAAAGGTTATCATTTATATGTATCTCTATAATAAAATTATCTGTTTTTGTTTTATGTGCTTTAGTTGGTAATTGATTAACATACACCATTAGTTCTAAAAACTTGTAAAAGCGTTCAACAGGTTTAAGTTTTAAAAACTCTTCTTGTCGCCTTTTGTTACTTTCTTTTTTTGTGGTGAATGTGATTTCCATTTGTTATTTAATTAACCAACTTTTATAATAATCATCCACCTCTAATTTTAGAGCTTCCTCAGTAATAGAAATAGGATTAAAAGGGTCAATCATTACCGCTAATTCTCCAGTTTCTTTTTTACCCACACTGCGTTCTATAGCGCCCGGATGTGGACCGTGAGGTATTCCGCCTGGATGTAAGGTGATTTGACCTTTTTCTATGTTATTTCTACTCATAAAATCACCATCAACATAATATAAAATTTCTTCTGAATCAATATTAGAATGGTGATAAGGAGCAGGAATAGATTTTGGATGATAATCGTATAGTCTAGGCACAAATGAACATACCACAAAACCTGCCGCCTCCCATTGTTGATGGATTGGTGGTGGTAAATGAATACGACCCGTAATTGGTTCAAAATCGTGAATTGAAAAGGCATAAGGATAATGAAATCCATCCCAACCTACTACATCAAACGGGTGGTTTTGATGCGTATATTCCCACATCACACCTTGTTTTTTCGATAACACCTTAAATTCTCCTTTTTCATCATGTGTTGTTAAGTTTTTAGGTAACCTAAAATCACGTTCACAAAACGGAGAATGTTCTAGCAATTGACCAAAATTATTTCTGTATCTGTTTGGTGTAAATATGGGGCTAAAAGATTCTATGTATAAAATTCTATTGTCCTCTGTATCAAAATCAATTTGATAAGTAATTCCTCTTGGAATAATTAAATAATCACCATATTTAAAATCTAATTCTCCAAACATGGTTCTTAGTTTACCAGACCCCACATGAATAAACAGCATTTCATCTGCATCAGAATTTCTGTAAAAATAATCTTTAGAAAATTCTTTTGGTGCGGCTAACCCTATATGTAAATCATTATTAGCAAATAAAGTTTTTCTGCTCTCTAAATAATCTTGCTCTGGTTTTAAAGAAAACCCTTTAAAACTTAGCGCTTTCATATTTTTGTCAATGGCTATTTTTGGCGACACATCTCCCAATCGTTTAACTTCCGAAACCACAGTAGGCGGATACAAATGATAAATTAAAGATGACATTCCAGCAAATCCAGCTGTGCCAAATAATTCTTCTTGGTATAAGCTACCATCAGGTTTTTCAAATGTGGTATGTCTTTTTGGTGGGATTTTTCCCAATGTATGATATCTAGGCATTTTTTTAAATACTTTTTTAAAATTAATAATTGTTTTTTAATTGATTGTTGAGGAAATAAAAGACGTTCATTCTGGGTTTCTAATTATCAGAAACTTTAAATAACTTAACAATCCAATCCAAGTTGTTGACATATACCTTATATATAGTGTGAACAAATATACAAAATCTTTCTGAGATATTAAATATGACTTTTGTCAAACTCTATTTTAAAAAACACAGAATTGTATCAATTAGTAAGTTCTTGACACTACAACCTTTGGTTTACCTCACAATAAATTACCACATCTATGACACTAAAAAATATATTGTGGCTATGTTATAAAAATAGAACTGATACTATTATAACAGCAAAAATTCATGACAGCATAAACACTACCACAATAAATAAACAACCCATTGTTGATTAATTTAGATTAATTAACGTTTTATGATGCTAAACTTTTCTATATTTGCGATATGTTTAAACGTAAATCTTCTGAAAAAGACATTAAAAAAGAGTTTTTTCCTGTATCAATCAACGATTTAAGGGATAAATACTATGATGGTGAACACTTAACTGAAGAGGAGCTTTTAGCCATTCAAAATTTTGATAAATACCGTATAGATTATTTAAACTCATCTAAAGATGAAGATGAGTTTGATAAACGTTACCTAGAATTGCAAGCTAAAGCCAATTTAGCTGATTACAAAGAGTTTTTAAATTTGTAAACCCTTAATCCAATTTTAATACAGCCATAAAAGCGGCTTGAGGCACTTCTACTCTACCAATTTGACGCATTTTCTTTTTACCTTTCTTTTGTTTCTCTAACAATTTACGCTTACGAGAAATATCTCCACCATAACATTTAGCAGTTACGTCTTTACGCAACGCTTTTATGGTTTCACGTGCTACAATTTTAGCACCAATTGCCGCCTGAATAGGTATTTCAAATTGTTGGCGTGGAATTAACTCTTTAAGCTTAACACAAATCTTTTTTCCTAAAGTATGAGCATTGCTTCTGTGCACCAAAGCCGATAAGGCATCTACTTGTTCGCTATTAAGTAAAATATCTAATTTAATTAAATCAGATTTTTTGTACCCAATTGGAAAATAATCAAAAGAGGCATATCCTCTTGAAACAGATTTTAATTTATCATAAAAATCAAAAACCACCTCACCCAAAGGCATTTCAAAAGTAATTTCAACTCTAGTAGGTGTTAAATACACTTGATTTTTAAGTTGACCTCTTTTTTCAATACACAAATTCATTATTGCCCCAACGTAATCGGATTTGGTAATGATTTGTGCTTTAATATATGGTTCTTCTACATAGTCTAACTTAGATGGGTCTGGTAATTCTGAGGGGTTGTTTACAATAAGCAATTGATTGTCTTTTTTTAAGTAAGCCTTGTAAGATACGTTTGGCACTGTTGTAATCACAGTCATATTAAACTCACGCTCCAAGCGCTCTTGTATAATTTCCATGTGCAACATCCCTAAAAATCCACATCTAAAACCAAACCCTAAAGCAGCAGAAGATTCAGGTTCAAAACTTAAAGACGCATCATTTAACTGAAGCTTTTCCATTGAAGCTCTTAACTCTTCATATTCATCAGTATCTACTGGATAAATACCCGCAAACACCATAGGTTTTACATCTTCAAACCCCTGAACAGCCTCTAATGACGGATTAGCAACTGATGTTAAGGTGTCACCTACTTTTACCTCATTGGCTTTTTTAATTCCCGAAATAATATAGCCCACATCTCCTGTTTTTACTTCAT
>CAYQRJ010000021.1:0-8124 GCA_964419855.1 uncultured Crocinitomix sp. | reverse complement strand
GCTTGTAAAGGAGCTTTAGGGTCTCCTTCTGGTGCTGGAATTCTATTGACAATGGCTTCAAGAATTTTATCAACACCTAAACCAGTTTTTCCACTTGCCGGAATCACATCTTCTGGGTCGCAACCAATTAAATCAACAATTTCATCAGTCACCTCATCAGGCATAGCACCTGGCAAATCCATTTTGTTAAGAATAGGTATAATTTCCAAGTCGTTTTCTAAAGCTAAATATAAATTTGAAATGGTTTGAGCTTCAATACCTTGAGCGGCATCAACAATTAACAATGCTCCTTCGCAAGCGGCAATAGAACGAGAAACTTCATAAGAAAAATCAACGTGACCAGGGGTATCAATTAAATTTAACACATATTTTTCACCATTGTGGGTATAATCCATTTGAATGGCGTGAGATTTAATGGTAATTCCTCTTTCACGTTCAATATCCATATCATCAAGCGCTTGGGCTTGCATATCTCTGTCGGCAATAGTATTTGTAGTTTGTAATAATCTATCTGCCAAGGTAGATTTACCGTGGTCAATATGAGCAATGATACAAAAGTTTCTGATGTTCTTCATAATGGCAAAAATAAGGTATTTTTATTTTAAAAACACATTCTTTTTTAAAGAAATGTAATCGGCTATAAATTTTTGGCACGATATTTCCATTATGCTAATCGAATTAGACTAAAAAATAATTCATTCATGGATTTTGGGTTTAGGTCGTCTGCTTTTTATTAAGTAGGCGACCTTTTTTTGTGGATTTATTAAAGTAAATTAAAATAAGTATTATTACCTTTGGCTTTATGAGTAAAAAAATCTTAGTTACTGGCGGTGCTGGGTACATTGGTTCGCATACTGTTGTGGAATTGATTAACGCTGGCTATACCCCCATCATTGTTGATGATTTTAGAAACTCAAAACCTTTTATTGTTGAACGCTTAAAAGAAATTACTAATCAACCTATTATTTTACACCAAGTTGATTGTAATGACAAAGAACGAATGTCTTTGGTTTTTGAGCAACATAAAGACATTGAAGGTGTGATTCACTTTGCTGCCTACAAAGCGGTAGGAGAATCAGTAAAAAAACCATTAATGTATTATAAAAACAACATTGGTTCTTTAATTGTTTTGCTTGAGTTAATGGAAGAATTTAAAGTTAACAGCCTAGTTTTTTCGTCATCTTGCACTGTATATGGCGAACCAGATAGTGTTGTGGTTGATGAAAATACGCCTATTAAAGAGGCAGAATCTCCTTATGGTGAAACAAAAATAGTCAGTGAAAAAATAATAAAACACACCGTTAATGCCAACCAACATTTAAAAGCCATTTTACTGCGATATTTTAATCCTATTGGCGCTCATCCGTCAGCAAAAATTGGCGAACTACCACAAGGTGTGCCCAATAATTTGTTACCTTATTTAACTCAAACTGCTAACGGAATAAGAAAAGAATTGACTATATTTGGAGGAGATTACAATACTAAAGATGGCACTTGCATAAGAGATTATATTCACGTTGTTGATTTAGCACAAGCACATGTAAAAGCTTTAAATTGGTTAGAAAAACAAACTCAACCCACAGTTGATGCGTTTAATATTGGTACAGGTAAGGGAAGTACAACGTTGGAAGTGGTAAACACCTTTGAAAAAGTTAACCAAATAAAAGTCAATTATAAAATTGGTGATAAAAGAGCTGGTGATGTTGAACAAATTTATGCCAATGCCAGCAAAGCAAAAAATGAATTAAATTGGTCTTGTAATTATACTTTAGCTGATGCGTTAAAACATCAATGGGCTTGGGAAAAAAATATTAATCAGTGAAAAAAATTATATACATATTAATTGTTTTAGGATTTTCATTTTCGGGGTGGAGTCAAAAGCAAAAAGGAGTTGAAAGCTACAAAAAACCGTTTAATATTAAACGTAAACCAGGTTTAATGAGATTTTATACTTTAAAAGCACCTACGGAAACATCAGCCGAAAAATTTGATAGGTTAAATTCAGATTTTTATTACAATTCGTGGTTAGGAGATGTTAATGGCGTTCAAACACAATTTTATGCTTTGGGGCATAATATTAATGTAATGTGGGACATTCCTTTTTCAAAAAAATCGAGATTTGGCGTTGCTGTTGGAGCAGGTTATGCACATTTTAGCATCAGACACAAAGGAATGTTTAATTTTTATTCTAATCCATTACCAAACCAAGGTCCTTATACTGTTTTACAACCTGACACCACTGTAGGCAGATGGGTTAACAGAACTGTAATTAATTTTTTAGAAGTGCCTTTTGAATTTAGAATACGTTCTAGAAAAGAGCGTCCAAAATTTAAGTTTTACCCAGGATTTAAAGCAGGTTATATGGTGGGGATTTATCATAAATGGCGTGTTGGTAATATTTTTAAAGATTTAAAATACAAGGAGTTTAATTTTCCTGATTTACAAAAAATTCATTACGGCCCTACATTAAGAGTGGGTATTAATAATATTATGCTTTTTGGATATTATGATATGACGTATTTGTTTACAAGTCCAAACAGTAGTAAACTTCAGTTGTTTTCTGTTGGGGTGAGTATAGGTTGGTTTTAAATCCATATTTTACTACCTTCTGAACAATTACCACAAATATCAATCGATTGTCTATCTTTTAAAATATCTTGCCTAAATTTTTGATATAAATCAGATTTCCAAATGGATTTAAAATCATGCTTTGTTAATCTGCCCATTTGATGTTGAGCATCTTTGTCAAAACAACAAGGTACAATTTTACCATCCCAAGTAAACACACAAGTACTCCACATTCGCCAGCAGTGGTTACTCATTTTGTTTTTTAGCTTAAACTTACCATTTTTATCTTTTTTATACCGTGAATATTTTTCGTTTGAGGGTAAAAGTGAATTACCATTTTCAAAATCATAAACCTGAATGGTTTTTAAATTTAAACGGTCAGCTCCTAAGATGTTTTTTAATGCTTTAATCTCATCAATTTGATGTTCGTTTTGCTTGGTTACAAGAAATTGTAAGGTTACTAAAGGATGTTTACTTTTTAATTCTTTTTTAGCTTTAACCATATTTTTTACACCATCTAACACTTTGTTTAGTTCTCCATCAATCCTGTAATTAGAGTATGTATCTTGCGTTGTACCATCAATAGAAATAACTAATTCATTTAATCCAGATTTTACAACGTTTTTGGCGGTGTTATCATCTATAAAATGGGCATTTGTTGAGGTCAATACATAAATGTTTTTTTGACGGGCTTGTTTTACAAAATCTAAAAAATTAGGATTAATAAATGGCTCACCTTGAAAATAATAATTAATGTATTGCAAATGCTTACCCAATTGCTTTAAAATATTTTGGTTAACCTCTGGTTTTAAATTGCCCGTTGGACGGGTAAACTGACGTAAACCGCTAGGACATTGAGGACATTTTAAATTGCAAGCTGTAGTAGGTTCAATAGAAATAGCAATAGGATAACCCCAATGAACCGGTCTATTAAGAAGCCTTGATAAATAGAAGGAATTTTTAAGCAGAAAAAAATTCCAAGTTCTACTAAGAGTAAATGTTTTAAATATATTTGAATACCGACTCATAAATTGTGATTGCCTCAATTGCTTTTGAGTCAAATTAGGTGTTAATATTGTTAAGAATTATTATTTTTCGATAATGGCTTCTACTTTTAAATTATCAATAATAAATTCTTGACGTGTTTGTGTGTTTTTGCCCATATAAAATGTTAAAATTTCTTCAATGTTAGCGTGTTTACCAATATAAACAGGATCTAGGCGCATATCTTTACCAATAAAATGTTTAAACTCGTTAGGTGAAATTTCACCTAAACCTTTAAACCGAGTAATTTCAGGGTTTTTGCCACATTTTTCAATGGCTTCAATTCTTTCCTCTTCAGAATAACAATAAAAAGTTTCTTTTTTATTTCTAACTCTAAACAAAGGGGTTTGTAGAATATAAACGTGTCCTTTACGAACTAAATCGGGAAAAAATTGCAGGAAAAACGTTAATAATAATAATCTAATGTGCATTCCATCCACATCAGCATCAGTAGCAATAACCACTTGATTGTAACGTAACCCCTCAATTCCATCCTCTATATTAAGTGCAGCTTGAGCCAAATTAAACTCTTCATTTTCATAAACTACTTTTTTGGTTAAACCAAAAGAATTTAATGGTTTACCTCTTAAAGAAAAAACTGCTTGAGTGTTTACATCTCTTGATTTGGTAATTGACCCTGATGCCGAATCTCCCTCTGTAATAAAAATGGTAGATTCCTCACGTCTTTCATTTTTTAAATCGTTAAAATGAATGCGACAATCTCTTAATTTTTTATTGTGCAAGTTGGCTTTTTTAGCTCTATCTCTGGCTAATTTTCTAATACCACTTAACTCTTTTCTTTCTTTTTCTGATTGTTTTATTTTACGCTCTAAAACCTCTGTAACTTCAGGATGTTTATGTAAGTAATTATCTAAACGTTCTTTTAAAAAATCATTAATAAAGGCACGCATAGATTTACCACCAGGTTCAATATCTTGCGACCCCAACTTGGTTTTAGTTTGCGATTCAAAAACGGGCTCCATTACTTTAACAGCTACCGCAGCAACAATAGATTGGCGGATATCTATGGCCTCATATTTTTTATTAAAAAACTCTCTAATTACCTTAGCAACAGACTCTCTAAAAGCCGATTGATGTGTTCCGCCTTGTGTAGTGTGCTGACCGTTAACAAAAGAGGAATAATCTTCACCATAATTTCTAATATGTGTAAATGCCACTTCAATATCCTCTCCTTCTAAATGAATAATTGGATACAAGGGTTCACTATCCATATTGTCTTGCAGTAAATCTTTTAACCCGTTTTTAGAATGATAACGTTCTCCATTAAAATAAATGCTCAACCCTCTATTCAAGTAACAATAATTCCAAAATAATTTTTCTAAAAATGGCTTTTTATAATGGTATTTTTTAAACACCTCTTCATCTGCAACAAATTCTACATAAGTTCCATTTTTTTCGTCAGTATTAAACAATTTAGATTCTTCAACCAGTTCTCCCCTTTTAAAAACTGCTTTTTTACCCTTACCATCTCTGTATGACTCAACCATAAAATGAGTTGATAAAGCATTTACCGCTTTTGTACCAACACCATTTAGCCCTACTGATTTTTTAAATGCCTTACTGTCGTATTTTCCGCCAGTATTCATTTTAGAAACCACATCAACTACTTTTCCTAAAGGAATACCACGTCCATAATCTCTAACAGAAACCATATTGTCTTTTAATTTAACAACAATTTTTTTTCCGTTCCCCATTACAAACTCATCAATGGAATTATCCATTACCTCCTTAACCAAAACATAAATTCCGTCATCAGGAGCGGAGCCATCTCCTAATTTACCAATATACATTCCAGGTCTTAAACGAATGTGTTCTTTCCAATCTAAAGACCTAATATTATCCTCTGTATAATTTGATTGATTTTCTGCCATTTTTTTGGTTGATTTGTTGCTAACTAACAAAAATAATTAATTTATTGATTTAATAAGTGTGTTTTACCTAAATTCTATTAACAATTTAGCGTTAATTGAATAACCCACAAAATTTCATATCTAAACAAATCAAATTCCATGAATTTTTGCAGATAAGATTGTTTTTTGTCGGGTAAATTACCTAGTTGATGTTTTTTGATAACAATAGCATATTTTTTTGTAACTTCACAACCTTACAAACACAGATTGACTAATAAATTAAAAAATGAAAACTATAATTGTTGATGATGAACGCTTAGCTAGAGAAGAGTTTAAGTTGATGCTTTCTAAGTATCCTCAAATTGAAATAATTGGAGAATTTAAAAATACTGTAGAAGCAGAAGAAGCACTTAAAAATTTAAATGTTGAACTCATGTTTATAGATATTCAAATGCCTGGTGAAACTGGTCTTGAATTTTTAGAAAGAATAGATAATGCCCCACGCACCATTTTTGTTACCGCTTATGACGACCATGCTTTAAAAGCTTTTGAGCTTAACGCTTACGATTACATTTTAAAACCCTTAGAAGAGGAACGCTTAGATGAGGTAATTAAAAAATTAGATGAGGAAGAAAGAATACCAGAATCGGTTAAACGGGCTGAAATATTAAAATCTGGAGATAAAATTTTTATTAAAGATAGCGATAAAGTTTGGTTTATAAAAGTTGATGACATTAGATTTTTTGAGTCTGATGGTAATTATGTAAAAGTGTTTTTTCAAGATGAACATCCATTAATATTACGTTCATTAAATAGTTTAAATGAAAGGTTAGATAGCACTTTGTTTTTTAGGGCAAACCGTAAATATTTAATAAATTTAGATAAAATTGTAAATATTGAAACTTGGTTTAACGGTGGCTTACAAGTTGAGTTAGATTGCGGAACTAAAATAGAAATTTCGCGCCGTCAAACCATCAAGTTTAAAGATTTATTTAGCATTTAACAACAAGTTTATAATTAAAAAATTAACATTACTTTAAAACAACTGTTCCTAAAAATCATTACTTTTGAAAAAAATATTAGTAATGACATTAAAATATTTAATTCCTTTATCATTTTTAGCTTTTAGTTGTGGAACATCTTCTAAAACAGAATCATCTGAAATAAACAATGACACAACAAACGTTACTCAAGTAACTGAGGAAGTAATAGACACCACCCCTCCGTTCAAGTCTATTGCCTCTAATTTTGATACCAAAACTATAATTTTACCAGAAGGTTTTACTTATAAAGTTTTGTTTTCGGAAGGTGACCCTGTAACAAGAGCAGATGGCAAGCAGTTTCCTGCTAAAGGCAATCACGATTTATGTGTATATATTCCAGATGAATCTCAGCCAAACACTAAAGGACGGATTTATGTTAGTCACGAAACAAAACGTAAAAACATTAACTTAGGAGATGGAGGTGGAGCTACCATTTTTGACATTGAAAAGATAGATGGAGAATGGAAAGTAATAAGTGACTTTATGCACGTAGATTTTTCAGGTGTGGGATTTACAAACCGAAATTGTGGCGGAACCATTACACCAAACGGTACTATTTTTACTTGTGAAGAAGCTTGGGCTCATAACACCAGTTACTTGTATATGAATGGAGAAGGTATGACGGACACCTCATGGGTAAACGGACGTCCAATGTGGCAAAATATGGGATATATTGTTGAAGTTGACCCGATTAAAAACCAAGTGATTAAGAAGCACTATCAAATGGGTAAGTTTGTACATGAAGATGCTTATTGTACCAAAGATGGAAAAACCGTTTATTTATCAGATGATATGAATCCAGCAGTGTTTTTTAAATTTGAAACTGATACGCCTTATGATTACAACAAAGGTAAACTCTATGCTTACCAACAAACCAATGATGGGGCAAGCGGAAAATGGATAGAATTACCTAACGATACCTCAAGTTGGTTAGACATTAGAAATGTCGCTTTAAAAATGGGAGCAAGCATGTTTATCCGTCATGAGTGGATAGAGGAAATAGATGGAAAATTTTACATTTCAGAAACAGGAGATGATGAGTATAACCTATCACACTCTGTAATGATTGGTGGTAATTTTACCAATTATGCCGAACAAAATTTAAAAACCATAGGTAAAGAAAATTTTAGCGACCCTTATGGTAGAATTTTAGTTTTTGACCCAAAAACTAATGTAATTAAACCCTACTTAGAAGGCGGAATGTTTCCCGATTCAATCAGTTGTTTTTCAAACCCCGATTGCAATACCTCTGTTAAAATTGGTGGCAAAACCTATTTGGTGTTGAGTGAGGATATTATTGGAACTGAAAAAGGTCGCTCAGGAGATGGAACAGTAGGGTTTTATAATGAAATTTATTTTTTAGATATGAGCATAGAACATCCAACAGTAAATGATTTACTAAGGTTTTGTGTTGCTCCTTATGGTTCTGAAACTACGGGTGTTATTTTTAGTCCTGACGGCAAATCAATGTTTATTAATATACAGCATCCAGATGTTAACAACCCACCACCTTTTAATAAATCTTGCACCATAGTTGTTGAAGGATTTTAAAATTTCACATCTAAACAAAGCTAATTCCATGAATATTTGCGGTTAAA
>CAYQRJ010000020.1:0-15905 GCA_964419855.1 uncultured Crocinitomix sp. | reverse complement strand
CAGAGTGCCCTAAAGCACCAATTGGGGAGTCTATTTTTACCCCACCAATAAATAATTCTCTTCCTTCTACTAATTGATGAATATCAACACCAAAACCAATTCTAAAATTCATGATTTATCTATCTAGGCGTGTCGTCTATTTTTTTATCTCCAAATTTAAAACTTAAAGAAAAACGAACTGTATTAGCTAATGGCAGATTTTGAGTTACTGAAGCTAAATAAGAAATATCAATACCAAATTTAGAGTAGTATAATCCAGCACCAAACGTTAAAAATTTACGGTTTCCTTTTGAAGCGTCCTCATGGAAAAAACCTGCACGTACAGCCAATAAAGAACCATACCAATATTCTAATCCACCTCCAATATTAATTTCTCTTAATTCTTCTTTAAACCTACTCCCTTTTGTAACAGAAAAATTACCATTTCCATCAGAAGTTACAATACCTGGCGCATCATAAAAAGATTGTAAAACCCCTGAAATTACACCAACATTATTGTCTTTTCCAGAAATAATTACATCTTGATTGTTAGGGTCTCTATAAGGAGTGGTAGGAACCAATAGTTTGTTAAAATCAACTGTAGCAGTTAAAGAGTTGTAATCATCAAAGGCAACTTTATAAGCTGTTCCTAATCTTAAATTGGTTGGTAAAAAATCTTTAGTTGCGGCATCAGTGTAAGACACTTTATTACCTAAATTATTAATGGTTAAACCTGCTGACCAAGTTGCATCATAATTTCCTATTGATAATTCATCATTGTGAAACTGAGCAGATAAATCAACCCCTCCTGCCATAGCGGGTTTTGTGGATAATGAATTGACATTAATCCCTCCTGTTAAATTTGAATAGGCAAATTTGGCATTCATTCCTAAAGAAAAATAGTCTGATAATTTAAAGGCATATCCACCAAGTACTTCAAACTCATTAGGGTTAAACTCTCTAGTAGCTTGCCCAACATTATTGGTAAATGTAATGTTACCTAAAGAAAAATAACGTAAAGAACCTCCTACCACATGTCTTTTGCTTAACTTATGATATCCCGACAAGTAAGATAGATGAATGTCATCTACTAATTGTCTTAACCAAGGAGAATAAGATATTCCTACTTCTGTTTTTTGTTTAGAAAAAACTAATTTGGCGGTGTTCCAATACAATGAATTAACATCAGGGCTTGTTGCTGCACCAGCATCACCAATTCCTCCAGCTCTTGAGTCGGGGGTGATAATTAAAAAAGGCATGGCTGTTGTAATGGCATTCAATTGTATTTGATTAGCTTTGTCATACTGGTTTTGTTGGGTAACAACTTGTGCATTTGATACAGTAGATAAACCTAAACAAATTATGCTATATAATATTTTTTTCATTGTTTGTTGATATATAATAACTACAAATATACGCTAAAAAACTTTTTTTATTGTGATGTAAGTTATAAAATGTATAATTTTTCAATTTTTTCGGCTTTTTGTCCGTTTTCATTTTTTACTGTTAAGCGATAAACATAAACTCCTCTAGCTAGTTTGTCTCCGTATTCATCAAGCCCATCCCACGAAATAGCCTCAGAGCGATAAGCACAAGAATTAATATCTGCATAAATGGTTTTTACTAATTTTCCTGTTACCGTAAATATTTCTATTCTAACCTCAGTTAAACTATGTAATTGATTGTGTTCAAAATAAAAATCGGTGTGAGTTGTAAAAGGGTTAGGGTAGTTTAATAAATGACTGATACTCAAATTTTCTTTTTTAGAAACAACAAAATCAATGGTTACCTCTGCCGAATTGTTGTTAACATCCCAAACTTTAAATGTTAATTGATGTGCTCCTTCTTTTAAATCTGTAAATTGATATTTGACTTGACCACTTTTATAAGTGTCTAAATCGGCTTCATAAAAATTATTTAACACATAAGCATCAGCCGAATTACCATCAAGTATTGCTGTAATGTCATGACCAATACCATTACCAGCAGTATTAATTCCATTTTCATCAGAAATTTTAGCAATTAATAATGGTTTAGTATCAGTGACTCCTCCACTTACAAAATTTTCATCATTCAAGTATAAATCTATTTCTGGCGGAGTATTATCAATAATACCATTTGGGTCAACACCTCCAACTACAAAAGTAGAGTCATATCCCATTTTATCTCCCGTATCATTATGAGCATACAAACTAGCTTTACCATGTCCATAATTATAATCAATATCTTTTGGGACTATAAAATCAAATGTAAATTGACCGTTTTTAACGGTTGCTTTACCTTTATAAAGAATATTGTATTGAAAGTAGAAAGGTTGAGGAGAACCTGTTTTATTACCTAAAGTTGAAAGTAATTTAGGTTTGTCATAAATGGTAGGATATACCACACCATTAAAATTATTAATTGGGTTACCTAAATAATTTTCAATATGTCCAGATAATTTTGCATAGCTTAAAGATTTTAAAGTGTCTATTGCCCCATTAATGGCTACACCGTTTAAACTGTCAATGACTAATGTGGGACGTGGTTTGCCTAATTGCAAAGCAGGGTCACCCAATAAAGTAAAGTTTCTCATGCTAGATAATCCAGCCGTTAAATTTTTAGTTTGACGCATAATTTCTCCTAAAGATTGAGGTTGTCCATTAACTTCATTTAAAAACACTTGGTTTAAATTACTATTTAATGTTGAATTAGTAGATACATAAACTAATCGTGTTGTGGTAAGTAAAGATATAGCTCCCCCAATTGGAGATAGAAATAATTTTTCTCCAGCAGACTCTCTGTCGGGGTCATCAAATCTACTAAACTCACAAGTAGCAGTAACAAAAACAGGTAGTTTATTGATGTTAGTCCATGATTCTATCATACCAACCGTTACAATTCTTTCAGCTGCCCAACCTACTTCTCCACCATGCCCTATATATGTAAATGTTAAAGCACCATAGTTTATATAATCATTAATAGCTCTTTCAACGTCTGGGTAACGTTCGCCTCCAGAGGTTACAATTTGTTGGTAAGCATCCATATAAATTTTTATCACATTCATTTCCGTGTGGTTATTAATTATTGATGAGCTGATATTTTCACAATCGTTAAAAAATTGCGTTTCGTCATCATCACAAACAATAACTCCTCTTGTTCTCCAATCACCAAAGGTAGAAGTAACACCATTATTATCACATCCTACCCCTGAAAATAAATTAGACCCATACTGCATATAATGTTGTATTTTATTAACAAGAACAGTAGCTTCATCTATAGTGTTAACTGGAAACCTGCCTACTCCAATATCCATTAAATCATTGGCAGATACACTTTCAGCATCATCTAGTAAAGCATAAAAATCATCAGAGGTATAAGAGGAGGTTAAAGATAAATAAGCATTTGTATAGCCATTATTTCTATAAGTTGGTATCTTGGCGGTATTGTGTTCTTTTATATTTAATTGGTCAAAACTACCATCACCAAAAAGTAATAGTGATTTAGGCATTTTTG
This sequence comes from uncultured Crocinitomix sp., assembly GCA_964419855.1. Classification (GTDB taxonomy): domain Bacteria; phylum Bacteroidota; class Bacteroidia; order Flavobacteriales_D; family Crocinitomicaceae; genus Putridiphycobacter. Next base: position 12,431 of record CAYQRJ010000020.1, on the reverse strand, counting down.
TTACATCTCCTGCAGCTCTATCGTAAAACATTTTAGCAAACCACCTTATGGCTACTAAATCAGAAACGCCACCAGAAAATTCATTGTAAATGTTTTGTATTCCAACCACATGTACGGTAAGTCCATTGTCTCGGTGTAAGTTGGCTAATCGCTCTGCTTGTGTTGTAAAATCTTCATAAGTTACAATTAAATAGTCGGCAAAACCTAAAGCATGTAAATTTTGGTTGGTAATTTCTTTAATAAAAGAAGGAGAGTAAACATTGCCTTCATTAAAAACAGCAAATCGTCTTAAACTATCGGCGTTTTGAATAAAAGATAAATTAGTACCACTAATGTTAGTATTAACTTCTTTAATGTTAGTAGGGTCTGTTACCTCCCATACTTTAGTATCGTTACTTATAGATGATACATTATATTTTACCACATTTCCTACGCCAACTGAAGATAAATCTTTACATATAAATTGACCGTCAGATAGGTTAAGATCTCTTTTGTAATTAAACACCATTTTATCTAACCAGCCAATGGTAGATGATACTCCGCCTTTGTTAAAATCAATTTGAATATCAATGTTTTTTGAAGATACTGAAAAATCAGCATTGCCACCTTCTATTTTAGCTAAATTATATTCGCTTGCGTTTGAAGTGCCTGTAATATTTAAAATAGATGAGCCATTATATTTATAATTAAAAGTACAAGTTCCCGTTTTTTTATTAAATGCTACTCTTGAAAAAATATTAACAGGAGAAGATGTATTGATTCCTGGTAAAGTAATAGGAATTGTTTTACTTAATTCGACATCAAAAAATTCTCCAATCCAAACGTTGCCAGATTTAAGTAAATTTGTATCTTCTTTTTCGTGCAAAACAGCTTCATCAAAAGTGGTAATGTTGTGTGTAACCGCAGAGGTGGAGTTAGATAAGGTTGAAATTCTTTTAGGTGTTTCACTGGCGTCTATGCTTAAATAAAAATAGTTTAAACTATCGTTTTGATTAGTAAATAAATCAAATGCACTTCCGCTAAATTTTTCAACTAAAGGTCCTGTAGCAAAAAACAAAACATAATCATTAGCGTCAAAACTACCATCACTTTCACCATTAATATATATGGCGTTTTTCACTAAATCATCAGGATGATATGCAGAGTTTGCATAAGGCAATTCAGGAATGTGATTAGCATAAATATTAATGTGTTGAGGGTTTAATCCAGATGTTGATATACCTGCATTCTCTAAATCGGTTTTAGTTAATTTATACACACCAGACTTATTAACACCAAATTTATACCATTTACCTTTTCTTAAAACAGATTCGTTGGCAAATGTAGCACCTTTGGTTTGTAAATTATTTTTAGGTGTATAAATCACTTTTACTTTAATAGATGTTAAAAGATTTAATTGCCCGTTAACCTTTGTTATAGCAACATTTTTAATAGAAATATAGTTATCAACTTGAGCTTTATTAAATGAAATTTCAATATAATTATCAGTAGGGACAAGAGATGAGTTTATTTTATAAGGTATGGTTACAGGTTGATATTGTTTAGAGATGATTTCGTAAGAAAAATTAAACTCTCCTTTTAAGTTTAAAGGTAAAGTCTGAACACTTTCAACCCATTTATTTTCTGGATTTAATTCACAAGGTATGCAATAGTGTTTTGAATCATTCCATTTGGTTCTAAATTCAATTACTTTTTCATTTGAAAATGAGTAAAAAGAACTATAAAAGAAGAGTGTAAATAAGATAAATTTCATGTTATATTTTAAAAAAATTAAAAACTGTTGAGTTATTTTCTTTTAAAAACGAACAAAAATAACTATTATTGCAACTTATTTATAAAAAAAGGTGTAACCAATCACTTTTTTTTGCGTAATAGGAGGATGAAACTATAGTTTTAAATGATTTTGAAAAACAAAAATAATGTCTTAATAATGATGCTTTTCACATTGATTTTTAATCAATTAAAAGCTCAAGACCCTCAATTTACGCAATTTTATGCTAACCCTATTTATTTGAATCCAGCAATGGCAGGATCACATGGTTGTCCTAGAATAAATATGAATCATAGAAATCAATGGCCTTCTATTTCAGGAGCTTTTGTAACCAATAGTGTCTCTTATGATCAATATATTAATGCTATAAAAGGAGGTATATCAATCATGCTTACTAATGATATGGCAGGTAAAAATACCATTAACTGGTCAACAGTTAATTTAGGATACTCTTATCATTTACAAGTAAGCAGAAAATTTTCATTTTTAATGGGGGCGCAAGCTACATGGAATCAAAAATTTGTAGATTGGAATAAATTAACTTTTGGAGATATGATTGACCCAAGGAGAGGTTTTATTTATGCAACAGGTGATGTACCAAGAGGTAATTTATTAAATAATGGTTGGGGAACAAAAGGTTTTTTTGATGTATCTGCTGGTTTGGTAGGTTACTCAAAAAACTTTTATTTTGGATTTGCTGCACATCATTTAAACCAACCAGATGAAACATTGGTGTTAGGTAACTCAAAATTACCAACTAGGTTTACAGGTCACATGGGAGCCAATATTCCTTTAGGACGTCAATCAAAGTATTCAAATTCAACATCTATTTCACCTAACATTATATATATGTATCAAGATGGTTTTATGCAGTTGAACATTGGAACTTATATAAAGTATGGTGTATTTACGGCTGGTGCTTGGTGGAGAGAAGGAGATTCTTTTATCTTATCAATAGGAGTAGATGCAGGTACGTTTAGATTTGGATATAGTTATGATATAACCACATCAAAATTAACAAACGCCAGTGGTGGTTCTCACGAATTATCATTAGGATTAAATTTTAATTGTAAAAAGAAACCAAAAAAATTTAGAACTATTTCATGTCCGTCTTTTTAAAAGTGTAACCTTTTTTAAAAGTGATGTTATATAGTTCGAAACTTAAAAGAAATGAATTTAATAAATAAGCAACATAAAATGAAAGTAAAGAGTTTATTAATTGTGTTTATGGCAACATTAGGATTAATGTCATGCCATAAAGAACGTTCAAATGTAACCGGTTGGGAGTATAACAATCCTAATAATGGCGGTTTTCAAAAAGTACCTTATTTTGACCAAGAAACAGGACCGGGATTAATACTTGTAGAAGGAGGAACTTTTACAATGGGACGTTCTGAACAAGATGTGACGTATGAATGGAATAACGTACCAAGAAGGGTAACAGTATCTTCATTTTACATGGATCAATTTGAGGTAACTAATTTTAATTGGTTAGAATATCTTTATTGGATAAGAAGAACTTATGAAGATTATCCAATGATTTATAAAAATGCTTTGCCAGATACTAATTGTTGGCGTTCACCATTAGCTTATAATGAACCTTATGTAGAATATTATTTGCGTCACCCTGCTTACCAAAATTATCCTGTTGTTGGTGTTAGCTGGAACCAAGCTAATGACTTTTGTAAGTGGAGAACAGATAGAGTTAATGAATTTATCTTGATTAGAGAAGGTGTTTTAACCATGAATCCTGACCAATCAGGAGAGCCTTTTTCTACTGATGCTTATATGGCTAATCAATATCACCCTGGAGATGATAAAGAGCAACAGCTAACTGATTTAGACCCAAAAACAGGTTGGTCTGGAAAAAGAAAAGATTTAGGAACACGTATTGTTAGAATGGAAGACGGTATATTATTACCGCGTTACAGATTACCAACTGAAGCAGAATGGGAATTTGCTTATTATGGTTTAGTAGGGTCAATGACCAATGCTGAAGATCCAGGTGTAATTGAAAACAGAAGAACATACCCTTGGACAGGTCACTGGGTTAGACAAGATAATCAAGAGTTTCAAGGAGATATTAGAGCTAATTTTGTAAGAGGTAGAGGAGATTACATGGGGGCTGCAGGTGCTTTAAATGATGCTGCTGATATTACAGCTCCAGTAGATTCGTATTGGCCTAATGATTACGGTTTATATCACATGGCTGGTAATGTGTCAGAATGGGTAATGGATGTTTACAGACCATTATCAATGGAAGATTTTGATGAATTTAGACCATTTAGAGGAAATGTATTTAAAACAAAAGTTTTAGGTAATGATGGAATGATTGATGAAAAAAATATGCAAGTGCTTTATGATGTACATGGTTTAAAAGAATACTTGCACGAGTTTGAAAGAATTAGATTTCAAAGAATTTCTGCTGATGATTATATGCCACAAGTTCAAGATTCTACATTTAACAATGGTGTTAGAATGAATGTTAAATCAAGAAATGATATTGATTTTAATTCTGGTGAACCTTCAACAGTTTATTTATCATCTGGAGGTAAAGATTCTTTAGGTAATTTTAAATCTGGAATGTATGCTCAAGAAGTGTTATTATTAAAAGAATTAAATGAAATAGTTGAAAGAGCTATTGAAAAACAAAATGATCAATTTTATAAAGAAGCATCAGAAATTATTCAAACAGAAATTTTTGATGGTATTTTTGAAGGTATTTCTAATAACCCTAATTTAATATTAATTAGAACTGATGAATTAGGAAATGAATATCCAATTGACATTATTCCAATGTTAAGAAAAGGAATGTCTGATTATATTGTTAATACGCCAGGTAGATTAAAGTGGAGAGAGGTAACAGCTGAAGAAAACATTAACAGACGTAATTACAAAAATTCTGATTACAGAGATGTAGATGATGGAGATTTTGAATCTTCAGAGTATTTTGATGATACTGACGGAATGCAAAAGAAAATTAATCAAGGGGTTAGAGATGGAGATATTGTAATGTATCAAAATAAACACGAGCAATATGATTTAACTGGTAACGAAATTAAACCTAAAAACAGAACGTCTTGGCCAACCACTTTAATCTCTGATAACTCAAGAGTTTACAAAGGTGGGTCTTGGAGAGATAGAGCTTACTGGATTGTTGGTTCTAATCGTAGATTTTTAGATGAAGATTTATCCTCTGCCACCATTGGGTTTAGATGTGCAATGGATAGAGTAGGGTCACCTAGAGGAATGGGTAGATATAGATAGATATAAAACATAGAAAATAAATAAAAAAAGCGATTCTTTTAAGAGTCGCTTTTTTTATATTTAATTATTTTTCGGGTTAAATTCAACTGAGTTTTCCACTTAGTATTGCCTTTTAATTTGAATTTTTTCGGTTAAAAATCGTTTTACCATATATTATCTTTAACTTTGCATATAAACTTATCTCAAATGAAAAACATATTTTTAGTATTATTTTTGTCTATTATTTTTTTTGGTAATGCTCAAGACCAAATTAAGGTGATGTATTATAACCTATTAAACTTTCCTGATGTAACGCCTCAAAGAGTTGATACGTTAAAAACCATTTTACATTATGATTTACCAGATGTATTTGTTGTTAATGAACTTCAAAATAATACTGGCGCAAATTCAATTTTAAATAACGCTTTAAATCAAAACGGCGTTAATTATTATCAAAAAGCAGCTTTTATTGATGGACCAGACACTGATAATGGATTGTTTTACAACTCCAATAAACTGACCTTACTAAGTCAGCAACAAATAGCTACTGTGCTTAGAGATATTAGCGAATATATTTTATACTATAACGATCCTAATTTAGATGCCAATTCCGATACTATTTATTTTTATTTTTATTCTTTACATTTAAAAGCAAGTCAAGGAGAAGAAACTCAAAGAAATATAGAAATAACAACCTTAAAAAACTATTTAAATGCTAAAGGTTATGTTGAGAATGTATTTATTGGAGGTGACTTTAATTTTTATACAGATACAGAACCAGCTGTAAACACCATCAAGAATTACTTTAATGTTAATTTACAAGACCCTGCAAATGCTTATGGAAATTGGCACAATAACTATAACTTTAAAAATTACCACACCCAAAGTACAAGAACAGCCGATTTAGGTGATGGTTCTTGGGGAGGGTTAGATGACCGATTTGATTTTATTTTTGTTTCGGGTGATGTGATGAGTGGGAGCAAAGGTGTTAAATATGTAGCCAACAGTTTTCACCCTATGGGGCAAGATGGTCAAAGATTTAACGGGGCTATTAATAATCCAACCAATACAATAATTCCACAAAACATAGCAACAGCTTTAATGTACATGTCTGACCATTTACCTGTTAAATTAACTTTAGATATTGATTACACCACCAATAAAATAGATGAAAATCATTTGACTTTTATAGATGTTTATTACAATTCTACAACTAATCAATTAGTTTTGAATAAAACGTTAAGTACCTATAACATCAAATTATATAATTTAACTGGGCAAAAAGTATTTGAAAATCATTCATCCAATACTAATTCAATTGAATTAAACAAAAAATTTAATGAAGGCATTTATATTTGGCAAATAGAAACCAATGGTGCTATTAAATCTGGTAAAGTTTTATTGTAAAAGTTATTTATACTCAGTTACACCAAATTCTAAAATGGCTATTGGATTGTTTGACATAGTGTTAAGTCTATTGTAAACTCCCTCTAATTTATCTTTAAACTGAACATCATCATCTTTACGGGTTTGAGGACCATAAACACTCACACCTATCCAATCTATGTAAGTGTCTCCAGGGTAATAATTCTCCATTTTATTCCACTCATCAGAAGGTTCTCCACTACTATCAGCATGAAAAAACCAAGTTATATTATTAGCTCCATTTTGATTGCAAATATCAATAATATGTTTGTAAGCATCTACAAAACGCTCTGGACCATCAGCTAAATTTGGATTACCATAAGCTGAAGTTTCACTACCGCCATTATATTCTCCATTCCATGGAAACCAATTGCCGTTAACTTCTGTTCCAAACTCTACCAACAAAGGTGTATTTGTATTTTTAGCGTCTATAGCCCATTGAGTTAGTTCACTATCAAATTCACCGTCAATAATTTTTTGTAAAGTATATTTTGGGTCTGCTTTAGCTTCATCCCAAGTTGAGCGTGCCATCATTCTAATGAATGGAAGTTTACCTGATCCTAAAATAGTATTCACTTCATTTATTGGGAACTTTATTTCATCCATCCAATTATTTGAAAAATAAGCCCAAACTATTTCTTTTTTTGCTAATTCTTCAAACTCATTAATAGCATCAGCAGTTACAACATCTTCTGTTCCTCCAAAATCAGGGTAAGCTGAATGATAAATACCCGTTGACGCCACTAATTTTTGGTTATTAAATTGGGGTTGTGTTATAAAATTTGAAGAATTTACTCCATCTTGATAAGCCTGCAATGCTTGTGGTGACGAATCAATACGTAATTTAGAATGATTTAAAAAACTATTTTTAAAACTCTCATTCCACCAAGCTATTGCTTTAACATTAGGATAATTTCCTGATTCCAAAGCTTGAAAAGCATTAGAAATCCACAATGCTTTTGTTTTTGCTTTTTTCTTTTTACAAGATGTAAAAGATGACAATAGTGTTAGTCCAACAACAAAAAGACTTAATTTAAAAACGGCTAATGATTTCATTTGTTAAATTTTTTAGATTCTAACTCTGGCCATTTTAAATTCATATCTTCCATAGCTTTAACAATAATTTTACCCATAAAATTGACTTTTTCCCAATTTTTGGTGGCAGGTACAATGTGCCATTGAGGTTGATTACATTTTTCAAAAACATCTTCATACACTTCCATAAATTTATCCCAATGCTTTCTTGTTTCCCAATCCCCATCATTATGTTTCCAATGTTTTTCTTTAATTTCAACCCGTTCCGTTAAACGTTTGTATTGCTCATCTTTTGTAATGTGTAAATAAAATTTAAGAATAGTTGTTCCGTTAGATTCAATTAGTTTTTCAAAGTCATTAATTATTTTATATCTATCTTTAATCACGTCTTTAGGTAAATAACCATAAACTGAAGGGACTAAAATGTCTTCATAATGTGAACGGTTAAACACTTGTATCATTCCTTTTCTTGGAGCATGAGGGTGAACTCGCCATAAAAAATCATGAGCAAACTCCTCTTCAGTTGGTTTTTTAAAAGATTTAACAACAATACCATTTGGGTTAGCACCTTTAAATATCCTCCTTACTGCACCATCTTTACCTGAAGCATCCATTCCTTGAATAATAATTAATAAAGAATGTTTGCCCTCTGCACACATTTTATGTTGTAATTCACCAATTCTATTAACAATATCAACATTTTCAGCTTTAACTTTTTCTTTTAATGCTTTGTTGATTTGTTGTGTTTTTATTTGAGATAATTTTATTTTAGCCATGAGTTTATAATTTTACAATAAAGATAATACTTTTTCTAAATCTTCTGGAGTATCAATATTGGGAGTTTCTATCATTGTTTCAACAGTTTTAATTTTATAGCCATTAAAAATCCATCTTAATTGCTCTAACGATTCTGTTGATTCTAATTGAGTTTTAGGTAGATTAACCAGTTGAAGTAAAACATCAGTTCGCCAAGCGTAAATGCCAATATGTTTCCAAAAAACAGAATGTTTTAGCCACTCATTTTTGTCATATTTAGCTACAAAAGGAATTGGACTTCTGCTAAAGTAAATACCATTTTTGTTTTTATCTAATACTACTTTTATTCTATTGGGATTTAACACCTCATTAATGTCTGTCATTTTTTTGATAAGTGTAGCAATTTTAACATCAGAATTTTTAAAAACCATTAATAAATCATCTAATTGTTGAGGTTTAATTAATGGTTCATCTCCTTGAATGTTAATGACAATATCAAAGTTATTATACTTATTTAATACTTCACCACATCTATCAGTTCCAGACGTGTGCTTAGTAGAGGTCATTACTACATTTCCACCAAAACTGTTGACATGTTTGTAAATTCTGTCATCATCAGTAGCTACTACCAATTCATTAATTAATGTTGATTCTATGGCTTGCTCATAAACCCTTTGTATCATAGATTTACCTTTAATATCAATTAAAGGCTTACCCGGAAAACGACTGGATTCATATCTGGAGGGTATAATACCTAATATTTTCATAAAACAAAAGTACTTAAAATTTTGACATAAAAAAAGAGGGCTGAAACATCAGCCCTCTCATTATTATTAATCTTAAAAAATTATTGTTTAACAACTTTAATTTCTTGATTAGTATTGTCAGTAGTTACTCTAACAAAGTAAACTCCATTTTCGAAATTTGACATATCAATTTGGAAGTTACCATTTAAGTTAGATACTGTATTGTTGTAAACTACTTTACCTTGTAAATCAACTAATGAAATTGTTGCATTTCCATCAATATTGATGTTAGCAATAGTTAAAGTTGAGTTAACAGGGTTAGGATAAACTTCTAATGCAGCAGCATTATTTTCATCTAATCCTGCACAACCGTCAACAGTAACCGTTACAACTGCATTATCATTACAAGTTCCGTTATCTACTGTATAAGTAAAGTTATATGTTCCTGGAGCAGTAGTTTGTGGGTGTAAAATACCATTTACTAAACCACCTGCATTGTTGTCATCTGTCCAAGTACCACCCATATCAACACTTCCTTGCAAAGCTTGGATTAATACTACATCTGCATTAACACATGTTGTAACAGTACCATCTCCACCAGCGCTAACACCTTTAGCCCAAGTATAAGTAAATGATAATGTATCAGCACAAGCACCACCACCTACTACATAATCAAATGTGTAAGGTGCACCCTCAGTTAATCCAGTTAATACTAAAGAACCATTATTACCAACAAATGTTTGAGCTCCTGCTTGAGCAGCTGGGTAATAGAATGTTCCATTTCCATCTGAATAACCAGTAATGGCATCAAATAAATCAGTTGCACCACCTGCAGGTAAACAAACAGTTCCACCAACGGCTGTACCAGCGTTTACATTACATGGAGGAGGGTCCATTACATAGAAATCATCAACTAATAAGTCATTGTAATAAGAAGAACCACCTGTACCTTGAGTTGCTACTACTCTAAATTGAGTTGGATTTTGGATATTAGCTGGAATAGGGAAGTTAATGTCAATCCAATTAGAGTTGTTACCACTATATGTTCCAATAGTTACCCAAGATCCATTATTCATTGCTTCTAAAGTAATAACATTATTTAAGGCATCATTGGTATTATTACTCAATAACCAGAAACCAACTGTTGGAGTAGTTAAAGCAGAATAATCAATAACAGGAGAAACTAATTCATTATTATCTATAGAACCAGGAGAAGGAGACCCTGACCCATCTATCCATGCATAATTCCCTGTTCCTGTAGTGTGATCAACAGCTCCTGCAACGCCGTATGCTGGAGATGGAAAACTTGTATTACCTGAAACGTTAATTTTCCAATCCTCAGTTGGAGTAGCATTAGGTAATGTTGTCCAACAATTAGGTATGTTTGTAGAAGCATCAAAATCTTGCATATAAGGTGCCATTTCTACACCACATAAAGTAGTAAACGCAAAAGGACCTGCCCAAGTTGACATATCTCCAGCACCACAATCAGCTTGTACATAAAACTCATAATCAGTTCCCATATTTAAACCTGTTGCATAGTAAGGGTTATTAGATGTACCATTAACCATTGTTCCTGTACCTTGAGTAAATCCAGCCATACCGTACTCAACATTCCAAGAAGTTTCAGAACCACCAGCTAACCAATATAAATTTGCAGCCGTTTGAGAAACATTAATAGCAGTTAAGTTAGTAGGTTGAGGACAAGAAATTACAGTCATAAAATTAAAAGGTCCAACCCATTGAGCAGAATCACCTGCTCCACATATAGCTTGAACATAAAAATCATAATTTGTACCTGATGTTAAACCTGAAACAGAAGTCATAGGAGTAGTTGTTACATTAACTGTAGTTCCACTACCTGGCATAAATCCAGCCATTCCATATTCAACATTCCATTCTGTTTCTACACCACCAGCTGTCCAACCTAAATCGGCAGAAGTTGTAGTTAAGTTACTTACATTTAAACCTGATACTGTTGGACAAGTTGTAACTGTAGTTGCGGTTGTAGGTCCAACTGTAAAAGAAGAATCTACACCTGCTTGACATACAGCATACACATAAAAATCATACGCCATATCACTTGTTAAACCAGTTACGGTAGTAGGAATTGTTGTTGTAGCCATTGTTGTTCCAGTACCTGGCGTAAATCCAGAGGGACCATATTCAACAACCCAATCCGTTTCAACACCACCAGCTGTCCAAGTTACATCTATTTCATTTGGATTAGTTGCAGAAGCACTTAAAGCAGTAGGTTCTGGACAAGTAGATACTGTACAGAATTCTTGAGGACCTACCCATAAAGAAGTAGTATCTACTCCATCAGTTGTGTTTAAATCACATACTGCTCTTACATAATAGTGGTAACAAGTTAATTCGTTTAAACCAGTAATGTTATCAGGAATTGATGTGATGTTATTATCCATAGTACCACTTCCTAAAACAAAACCACTTAATCCATATTCTACATCCCACATAGTTTCTAAACCACCAGCTGTCCAACTAACAGAAGCATTTAATGCACCTGCTGTAGCACTAACCGCTGTAGGTTGAGGACATAAAGGTAAGGTTGTGAAAGAAACCATAGTAACCACACAGGGGTCAGCTGGGTCTAAAGAAATATAAGCATCATAAGCTGTCTCTGGTTGTAGCCCTGTTAATGTAGTAGTTGAACTACCAGAAACATTAACAACTGTTCCTGTACCTTGAATAAAACCAGTTACACCATATTCAACTGTCCATGTGGTTTCAGTTCCGTTTGGTGCCCAAGCTAAATCTGCTCCAATATTTGTTATATTTGAAGCATTAGCACCTGCAAAACCTTGACCATTAAACACTAAATCCCAATCAAAACCAGAAGACGTCCAACGATCAGTCCACTCAATATAATAGGTGTTCCCTGCTGTCACTGGTATACCTGTTAACTGTGAGCTTAACCCACAAGCATCATCACTGACACCTAATTGGTTGGAAGCAATTGTACCACAACCAGCAGTACCATCAAAAACATACAATTTTGTATCTGTACCGCCACTAATACATGAAGCTACATCAATTGTACCATCACAAGTTGGAGTAAATGAGTACCAATCAGCATTGGTACCTGTATTCCCTGAACCAATAGCTCCACCACCTGTAGAAGGTCCATCTGCTGTATATGTTCCAGGAGTTACAGATACTGCAGTTGCACAATCATCTCCTTGTGCATACAAACCTGTTCCTAGAAGCACAGCGCTTAATAAAACATAAATTTTTTTCATACTTTTTAATTTTTAATTAATAATTCAGGTGCTAAATTAAATGTTTTTTTTAAAGTGAACAAATTTTTTAACATTTAGTTTACAACAATTAACTTTAATTTAATCGGTTTAAAAGGCTTAATTGTCGATTTTTACTATGTTTTGGTTGTTAAAATAAGGTTAATAAATTGTTTACTATAATTATTTAATAAT